>JAKLQR010000021.1 GCA_022013235.1 Thermodesulfovibrionales bacterium
ATGTGCTTCTTCAATTGCCCGATGCACTGCAGGCACAAGACGTGACAGATTGCCTTTCAGCACATAATCCGTTGCGCCTTTCTTCAGTATATCAATAGCCAGTTCTTCACCAACCGCCCCTGATACCAGGA
Organism: Thermodesulfovibrionales bacterium; assembly: GCA_022013235.1. GTDB lineage: Bacteria > Nitrospirota > Thermodesulfovibrionia > Thermodesulfovibrionales > SM23-35 > JAKLQR01. The sequence continues at coordinate 132 of JAKLQR010000021.1, forward strand.
TAAAGGGAACATCAGGACACTGTTCTTTTGCAACCATTAGTGCAGAAAGACCGTTAAATGAGGGAAGCGAATAATCTGAAAGGATTACGTCAAACCCGCCCTTTTCAATTGCAGCGATAAAATCTTCACGCGTTTCTACACGCTTTATTTCGCACTCAAGGCCATCTTTGACAAGTTTTGCCTGAATAATCTCAGCATCGACCTTACTGTCCTCAAGATGCAGGATATGCAGTTTTTTATTCATTGCATCTCCCCTTTTCTTACACTTCCCGGCGGCGGCTCATTGGGGTTATCCTCTACCAGTAAGATTCGTTTCAGTTCTGCCATATGTTCTCCTTTCTTTTCATCCTTAATAGTGGTTAGTGGCGAGTGGCGAGTGACTTAAGCAATCCATTCAGCAATTTGTTGATTTCCTCGCAATAGTCTGATAGTGCCTGATAGTCGCTCACTTTCATTAAGTGCATTTCCTTAGACAGAAGCAACAATGTCTCCACTTCTGCCAGGGAGCCTTTCGAAATACCTAAAAACTGTTTAAACTCTCATGTGGAATTTCGTGCCTGTCCTTCAGCGATGTTACAGCATATCGAAACGCTTGCCCTCCTAAGCTGAGAAGTCAGCCCATACATTTCTTCTTTTGGAAAGAATTGTGACAATGCATATATCTTTTTTGCCAATTCTATTGATTTCTGCCAGACTATCAATTCACGATAAGATTTCAATGAACTCATCACTCACCACTCATCACTGTTTTTGTCGTACTCATCACTCACCACTCGCCACTGCTTTTGTTGGTACCGAAAACCAGAACGTCGCTCCCTCATTTACCTTTGCCTCTGCCCATGTCCTGCCTCCGTGCCGCTGGATAATGCTCCTGACGTTTGCCAGTCCAACCCCTGTCCCTTCAAATTGATCAGCTCTATGAAGACGCTGGAAGACTCCGAACAATTTATCGGTATATTGCATATCAAAACCGACTCCGTTGTCTTTTACATAGAAGAGTGCTTCTTTTTCATTATCGGCACAGCCGATCTCAATCTTTGCCTGGGGCCGTGTTCGGGTGAATTTTAAAGCATTTGAAATGAGGTTGACGAAAACAAGCCGCAGCATGGAAGGATCGCCGTAAACCTCGGGCAACTGATCAATTTTCCAGATAATGTCCCTTCCTTTTGTTTCTGCTTCCAGTGTGTTTAAGGCTTCTTTCACAAGCTGATCAGGATTGACCTTTGTTTCCATCATTTCAGCGCGACCCATCCGTGAGAAGGATAAGAGGTCGTCTATTAATGTTCCCATTCTATTCGTAGAATCCGAGATAACGCTCATATAGCGCAAGCTCTGTTCATCAAGAGATTGTGTTGCCCTATCTTTCAGCATTTCAATAAATCCCATGATGTGCCGAAGCGGCGCCCTTAAATCGTGTGATACGGAATAGCTGAAGGCTTCGAGTTCCTTGTTGGCAGATTCTAATTGTGCTGTACGCTCAATAACGCGCTGTTCAAGCTCAACATTCAGCTTTCTTATTGCCTCTTCCGCCTTCTTGCGTTCAGTGATGTCTCTTACAATGCCAATAAGTCGTATAACCTTGCCGTCCTCTTTTAAAAAAGTAATGGTGAGTTCGCCCGGGAAAACCTCACCATTTTTCCTTTTTAAAAGTTGTTCTGTATAGACTATCTCTTTCCCCTGCTCGATAGCATCATTTAATTTTTTGCCAAGATTATTGAATTCGTCCTCATTTGCATACAACTTAAGCGTGTTTTGGCCAATACACTCCTGGTTGTTATAACCAAAGAGCCTTTCTCCAGACTTGTTAAAATACTCATGCGTCCTCTCTGGAAACTTTACGGTGAATATTACATCAGGGATGGCATTAGTTAATTTCTCAAGATATTCTTTGGTATTTCTGAGTTCCTCCTCTGCCCTCTTGCGCTCGGTTATGTTGGTAAACACGGAGTGGGCCTGTAGAAACTCTCCTTCTTGATTGCAGCTGATACGCCCCTCGTAGGAAGCGATGATCGTGTTGCCATCTTTGTGTTTCATCTCGAACTCAATGCCGTGGATTTCGTCCAGCGATTTTAACTGAGAAAACCGCTCACGGAACAGCGCGGGGCCTTTGCCAGCCAGGAAGTCGCCGAACCATTTCCCGATCACCTCGCTTTTTTCGTAGCCAAGAGTTTCCAGCCACGCATTGTTTACATCGAGGATATTTCCTTCCTCATCTAACGATTGGTAAGGTGCAGGCGACTGCTCATATAACAAGCGGAATCTCTGCTCGCTCTCTTTAAGCCTCTTTTGCGCCGTACGCTCTTCTGTCTGGTCATGGAAGACGAGCACCACGCCTATGATGTCCCCTTTCTCGTTACGGATCGGCGAACCACTGTCAGCAATGGGTTTTTCTTTTCCATCCTTTGAGATCAGAAGGGTATGATTGGCAAGACCGAAGACTACTCCTTCTTTCAAGACTCTTTGAACGGTATTTGCAGTTTTGCTGCGGGTTTCCTCATTGAGAATCTGAAATACTTCTTCAAGCTGTTTTCCTTTTGCATCAGGTTCATTCCAGCCGGTCAATTGTTCTGCTACAGGATTCATCTGACGGATGACGCCTTTGGTATCTGTGGTAATAACCGCATCACCGATGCTGTAAAGCGTTGTGCGGAATTCCTCCTGGGTTTCA
>JAKLQR010000022.1 GCA_022013235.1 Thermodesulfovibrionales bacterium
ACCACGATATCCAGCATCCTGAGTATCTCGTCCGGGAAATCGATCTCACCGTTGCTCCTGATATCGACCTCGGTGCCTGCAAGGAGCTTAAACCCTCTCATCCGTTTGTTCAGGGCATCGATTTCCTTTTTTTCTTCAATAAGACGTTCCGGCGTTAATCCCCGTGCAATTCCAAGCCCCTTTGAATGATCGGTGATCGCGATATATTGATACCCCTTCTCCCGTGCTGCCTCGATCAATTCGTCAAAATCATGGCTTCCGTCACTCCGTTTGGTATGGACATGGAGGTCTCCCTTTATGTCCCTGAGTTCCACGAGCTTCGGCAGCTTCCCTTGCAGCGCAGCCTCTATCTCTCCCGAGTCTTCACGCAGTTCAGGGGGGATATAGGGAAGACCGAGTTTCTTATAGACCTCCTCCTCCTTTGCCCCTCCGAGTTTTCTGTTATCTTTTTCCCTGAATATCCCATACTCATTTATTTTTAATCCACTCCTCACCGCCATTTCTCTCAGGCGTATGTTATGCGCCTTGCTGCCGGTGAAATAGGCAAGCGCCGCCCCGAAACTCTCCTCCTCGACAACCCGGAGGTCCACCTGCAACCCTTCCTGAATAATCACACTCGACTTCGTCGGACCATGCATGAGTATATCTTTCACCTGCGGCAGATGCACGAAGGTATTCATGACAGATTTCGGATCTTTCGATGTCGCCAGGATATCGATATCTTTAATCGTATCTTTCCATCGGCGTATGCTTCCCGCTATGCTCAGTTTCCTCACGGACGGGTCTTTTCTGAGGTATTCAAGGATATCGTTTGCTATCGGCAGGACTCTTCCCAACGGCTGTCTTTCCATGCCCCGCTTCAGCATCCCGATCCCTTTCAGGATATGTTCCTCTGTTTTGTCCTTGATTCCCGGCAAACCGCTCAGCTTATGTTCCTGCGCATACCGTTCGAGCTCTTCCATATTTGTGATGTGCAATTGATCGAAGAGGAGTTTTGCGGTCTTCGGACCGAGGCTTGGAATGGAAAGGAGGGCGCTGAGCCCTCCGGGGATCTCTTTTTTCAGGTCTTCATATGCCTGTATTCTTCCGGTTTCGGTATATTCCCCGATCTTCCCCGCAAGGTCCTGTCCGATACCAGGTATTTTGAGCAGTTCATCCTTTGAGGTCTGCGATACATCGTTTGAAAGCCCTTCGATGTTGAGCGCTGCCCGCCTGTATGCCCGGATACGGAACGGGTTATCACCCTTGATTTCAAGCAGGTCCGCGATGTCATTAAAAATCCGCGCGACTTTCTGGTTCTTCATAAAAAAAGTATACCAGAACCCTGAGGAATCGAATAATTTCGATTGTCTCTCCTATAGTCGTAGTTGATGCACTACAGGTTTTTTTGGTATTCTCTTCAAGCATACCTGTTCCCTTTATGGAGGCATCATATGAAACGGAAATTATTTACTATTCTCTTAAGTCTCTTGTCCATGGCACTGCTACTCATTTATCAGCATTCAGCGTTTGCAGAAGAAGAGGAAGGAGCTTTTTCCTTCGTTGTTTTTGGAGATAACCGTTTGCCGGGGTACCTTCCGTATAAATCCGGTCAAACCGATGAAATCGAAAAATACTTCGAGCAAATCAAGCGCTATGCATATGGACCGGATCTGGCTGTAGAGAAAATCATGAGCTTTGATCCCGATACAGGAGCACTGGATTGGTTCAAGTATTGGCCCAAAGGACTTCCTGACAAATACAGATTGACCGTCCTGAAGAATGGTTGGCCGCGCCTCATAGTGGAGGGGCCTCAAGCCGATGTGTCACTGCGCAGTGAAGGCCAGGCATGGGTATACCGCGATATTATCACAGGGATGAAGGAGGGAGCAGAGGATTCCGGGAATAGTCCGTCCTTCTGCCTGAATACAGGGGATATGACCTATTTCGGATATCAGGGGAAAACAAGGGATACAAGCCCTTTCTGGCACGACTTCCATGAAAGATTTCTCTCTAAACTGCCTTCCGGGACCCCGGAGGGTCTCCCCGGACGCTTTTTCCCGGCTCCGGGAAATCACGAAACCTGGTTTGACGAAAATCTTGAAGGGCTTCTGAGTACAGTTCCGTATCTCACCCAGATGGGTTTTACCAGTGAACAGAGAGTCTACAAATTTGACTATCGGGGCTGTCGTTTCATCTTCCTCGATACCGGGGATATGGATTACCGAAACCCTGCGGCCTGGGGCAGCAGGCATCCCGATTTTCAGAGGCAAATGGCAATTCTCACAGAATGGCTGAACGAAGCCAAAGACAAGAAGCTGCATCAGGTTTTCATCACCTTCCACAATCCCGCTTTTTGCCAGTCCGGATTCGGCCCCCTTCCACCGAACGAAAATCCGCACCCATTCATAAAACCCTTCGGAGCTGACCTGAACATTACTGTTTTTAACGGGCATGTGCATACCACAGAGATGTACATGGTCGACAATATACGTTATCTCGTCCTCGGAGCCGGAGGAGGAGAACAACGACATGGAGCGAATCAACCTCCAAAGGATTATCCTGAAGAACTTTACTGGGAAGGACAACCGAGGGTAGAAGATTACAACTATCTTGTTGTGCAGGTCTCCGGGGAAGGAACACGCTTCCAGCTCCACCGTTACCGTCCGAACGATGAAAACCCATTTGCTGTAGTGGAATTGTATAAATAGGAACAATACAAAAGCACTGAAAATGTTTATTACTCTTTAAAGAAGTGCAAGCTATCAAGTGGAACAATTCAGGACAGCATTCTTCCTGTTACACCCATTTAGAGGACACCTGTCAAGCAAAAAAGAGCTCCCAGCAAGAAGTTTTCTGACTTCTTCATTTTTATGAGCTGCCGCACACCCAGTCCTTCATGCAAAAGTCTTTTCAGGCATGAACGGAACTTTATCCCTCGTGATGTGATACGCCGCCCTCGACAACTTGTGCGCAAGCGCACTGTATGCAATCGGCGCGTTTGTCCGCTTCCGCTTCCGATCGTAATACGCCCTCGCTTCAGAGTCAAACCTCCGCGCAAGCTCTACCGCCTCTGCATAGGCCCACGACAGATACTTGTTGCCGTTCTTCCTGTTGCCATTGCCCTTCTTCTTGTCATTGCTAAATCGTCCGGCAGGAACTTTTCTGCAGTACGACACATAGTTGCCCACCTTTACAAAGCGCTCAATCGGACCCGTCTCCATCATAATTGTCAATGCCAGGACCCTTCCAACTCCTGGCATGCTTAAGAGAAGATCATAGGGCTTCCTGAGTTTTATCTTCCTTTCCACAGCCACCTCGATTGCTGTGATTTGTTTGGTGAGCGAGTCGATCGCATCCTTACTAACTTTTCCAGCAAGGGTGATATCGTCGTTGCCCACCAATAGCGGTGTTACCCGATCCTCCCTCAATGCCTTGATAGCACTCGTCTTCATTTTTGCACCCACATTCCTCGCAAAAATGTTCTGAAGACTTACAATGAGCGATGTCCTCAAACTCACCAGATGCCCTCGCTTCCTTAGAAGGTCTCGGAGAGGCCTTTGCTCCTTTGGGTAGATATAGCCTTCAGGCAGTATCTTCAATCTCAGCATTTCCGCAAGCCAGAAGGCGTCATCTTGGTCGTCGCCATGCTTAAGCCCCGAGTACTGCTGGATCTTGCAGGGATTGGCCAAATGCACCTGGTAGCCCTCATCCATGAGAAGATCTACCAACCAATACCAATTGTAGGTCGACTCCATCGTTATCCCTACGATGTCGGGTTTAAAAGGTCGGAGTGTCTCCTTGATCATTTCAGGCTCGTTCCGAAGCCTTCGCTTAAATGTCCTCTTGCCATTCTCATCCACAATCCCCAAATACGAGTTGTTTGAATGGAGATCAAAAGCTGCGTCTAATCTCATAAGGCACCTCCCTAAAGGTTAAGATTAGCGTCTTCCCTTGAGCATACCGTAAACCGTTATGCTCGGGAGATGTCCTCTATATGATTATCAAACACCGCGTAAGGTCCCGATAGAAGGCAAGCATTCACATAGAAGTGAACGTTTTAGAAAATTCTATCTCCTGACGAGTATTCATTGAAGTCTTGATGAGTATGTAGATTTAAATAAGATAGCTCTGAAATAGTACCGCAAATCCTAAGAAAGCAAAGAAGCCAATTACATCGGTCATGGTTGTTAAAATAATGCTGGAGCATTGTGCTGGATCGAGTCCTACTGCTTTCATCAGTATAGGGATCGAGGAACCAGACAGCCCCGCTATAATCAAATTTACTAACATTCCCAATCCAATTACAAGACCGAGGTAGGGATTTCCATGCCATACCCATGCGACAATTGCGGTGACAGCACCGATAATTATCCCGTTGATCGCTCCAATACCACCCTCCTTTAGTATCAATCGGCGGACTTTATATCTTGGTATTTCCCTCATGATAATACCGCGCATGACAACAGCCAGAGATTGTGCTCCCGCATTACCACCTTGACCCGCCACTACTGGCAGGAATACTGCAAGTATAGTAATTTTGGCAATAACAGGCTCAAACAGTGCTACCACAGCCGCTGCAAGAAATGCAGTAGCGAGGTTTACATGAAGCCATGGAAGGCGTTGTTTCAGGGAGAAACTTATAGGAGAGAAAGTCCTTTCGTCACCCCCTGCACCAAACATTCTCTGAAGGTCTTCAGTGACTTCTTCCTGTATTCCCTGAAGTAATTGCTCGGCTTTAATGATACCTAAAATATGATTCTGACTATCCACAACAGGTGCAGCAAAGTACCGCCTTTTGGAAAGCTCGTTTGCAGCCTCCTCTCTGTCCACAAAACAATGAAGGGAGAAAACATCTTTGCGTATAACAGACTCAAGGGATTCTTTTGGTGATGCGAGCATTAAATCCCGCATGTTTATAACCCCTACAAGATGTTCTTCTTCATCGATGACATATGCGTAGGATGAAGGATATCTCTTTTTTGTCAAAGCACGGATTTTCTCAATTGCCTTGCCTATAGGCATGTCCTTGTTGAAAGAGAGAAAGTCAGTAGACATGATTCGACCGATGCTATCTTCAGGATAGGTAAGAAC
>JAKLQR010000209.1 GCA_022013235.1 Thermodesulfovibrionales bacterium
ATGATGTATATCATTGTTTTTCCGGTAATCACATTTTCACCTTCCGCAGCCCTTGGTTCACCGGTAAAGACGACCTTTTCCTCCCCCGAGAAATAGGTTGCTTCCCTGGCGGTGATCACCCGCTTCTCTTTCATTACTCTTACGTTCCCCTGAGCGTCAATACGGGTTATATTGCCCGTAACGCTGTCATACGTAACATTCATCAGGTCTGCCCATATGGTCATATCAGGGGTGCGTGCGACGACAGAATGCTCAAAAACGGCCGAGTGTGTCTTGTTATCGGCAGCGAGTTTCTGGGAAGTGATAACCACCGGGCCCTGAATCTTTTTTGCCTCTTCAGCAACGCTGGTCGACGAGAGCAGAAAGACAAGGAGAAGAGCGCCGCCACAATGGCAGAGATTACTTACGAAATGTTGCTTTGACATCATTGAGAATATTGAATTTCTGTTCCGAGTCTGCCTGCATGCCTGTGCCTTCAACGCTGAATCCTTTCCCCTCCACCCTGATTTTTCCATCGGTCCTGATCTTTCCTGAAGCAATTTCATAATCGAGTGAATCTGCTGACATACTGATGTCCTTTCCGGAGGCTTTCACCGCTTCATCCGTGGAAAAGCTCTGGCTCGAAAGATCATATAATCCTCTGTCTGCATGGAGTATCATGCCGTTTTTCTCTATGCGGAGTTCTATATCGCTCAGTTCCGCCCTTTGTTCTCCTTCCCGGAAATCAGCCTTGCTTGCCGTGAGGGTCCATGTGGTGACGCCGTCCTTCTTCTGTACAATCCGGATATCTTCGAGAAAAGAATCCGTCCTTGTCTGTATATCCCCCACCATTTCCTTCCCGCTTCTCAGCATGAGGAAAAGACTGCTGAAAAACAAGACAGAAAGCCCTATCAGTAAAATTTTCCTCATTCAAAATTCTATCACACGGGATGCCCTATGTAAACCCGTTGCTGAAAAAGCATACGGAAAGATTCCCTTGAAAAAATATTGCTGCCGTTCAATAATAGAGCCATGATTTCCTTTGATGATTTCAAAAAGCTGGACATCAGAATCGGCAGAATCATTACCGCCGAGAGAGTCCAGGATACCGAAAAATTGCTGAAGATCGAGATCGATGTCGGCACAGAAAAAAGACAGCTTGTCGCAGGGATTGCAGAGAGCTATGAACCTGATGCGCTTATCGGGAAAGAAATCCCGGTTCTTCTCAATCTTGAACCGCGAACCATCAGGGGAGTTGAAAGCCATGGCATGATACTCGCCGCGGTTATGGATGGGAAGGCAGTCCTCATGCATCCTGACAAAGAAGTCTCTCCGGGAAGTATTATCAGATAAACTAAGCGGTTGTATTCTAAGATTAAGAAGGGTTTTAAAAAAATTTCAGGGGGTATCGTCCTTAGTCGTATGACAAGTAAAGCAACCGCCTGAACCGCCGCCGCCCGCAACCATCGTGGTGTAATCCCATTTGAGAATATCCGCATAAGGTGTAGCATGAGCCGCATGACATGAGAGGCAGGTGACAACGTCAGAAACAGTAACACCAGATGACGGCGCATCATATACGATTGTCCTGCCCACTGGGGATAGGTGATTGTAGGCTCTATTGGCTACAGCATATTCACCGCTATCCTTTATGACGATATCGGTTGGATGCCTTGTGAATGGAGAAAGGGTATCACCCCCTATCCCTGCTATTGAATGAAAGTTTCCATGACATGTAGCACAGAATCCGCTTATTGTTTGATTTGCAGGGCGTATATCTGTTGCCGTATAGTGACATGAAGAAGCACACACGATGTTCATAGGGGTAGTTGCTCCAAAGTACTCATTATGATTATTGGCATTATAATTCTGCCACTTATATGTCCCTGTAATTTCGAGACCCTTTACCGCCCTTAAGAATCGGTAGCTGTTATAGTTCTCAGTAGCTGTATCACACTTACCATCTACATTTTTGTGATGCGCACCCTTTAAACTCTTTAGACCGCTCCCGCTGCTGCCAAAGGCACGCCATCCATGACAACCATTGTTCCCGGAACACGTAAGTTGTGTATTACTGACTGTACTACCATGATACCTACCTGGTGCGTCGGTCAGGACAGTCTCATTATAAGCAGCGCCGAGGTCAATTACATTATGCCCTGCGCTGTTTTGGTCTGCAGTTACACGTTTAGCAGGTGTTGTGATATATGCAAAATTCCCACCTGCAAGGTCAGTAGCATTTGTGTGTAAGACCTGTGGTGTGCCTGTTACTGGATCTACGTTGTCGCCAGTATTTCGTCCATGACAACCAAGACAGGTTCCACGCACGAGTAATTGCTTGGGACTAGTGTCAGTCTCACCAGGGGCCAGATACGATATCATGTGCGTTCCATTTTGACTATTATGCATGGTATGGCAGTTGACACACGGGCCGGTAATTTTTGCTTCAATGGCTGTAACTGATAATGCCATAGAGAGGAAAAGCGACAATATATATATTGAGATATTTAAGTATAGTCGTTTACCCCCCATAAGGAAGAGTCTATTCTTGAAATTCAATCTGCTCGCAAACACTCCTAAAGGACAATACATTTCAGCACCTCTTAATAAAAATTTAGCATAACTCTTTAATGAATAGCAATTGCTAATATTTAGCTATAATTACTATTACTCCGGCAAATAAACACATGAACCTCTGGTGTTTGTCATTCCCCGACTTGATCGGGGAATCCAGTCTTTTCAATAGGTTCTGGATTGTCCGGTCAAGCCGGACAATGACGATTTTAAAATGTTTGCTTGCCGGGTTACTAATATCTGCTGGTTAGCTTGCCTTTTCTCCTGCTTGCCTCATGGAATAAAAATGCGGTAAGGTAAGAGAATGATACCCCGGAAAGAACAATTCAGCGGATGTCTGATCGGTCAGTGCCTCGGCGATGCGATAGGATTTGTCGTCGAAGGGTATTCCCCTGCTGCATGCAGGCGATATGTCGAGGATTTTTTAAAAACTGACAAGACAGCGCAATTCGGAGGGCATTTCCCCTTCCCTTTCGGGCAGTATTCCGACGACTCACAGCTCGCCCGTGAACTGATGCAGAGTTATGCTGCCTGCAGGAAATTTGATCCTGCCGATTATGCTGAACGGTTGAAGACGATTTTTGTCGAGCAAAGAATCGTTGCCTTCGGGTATTCAACAAAAGAGGCCGTGAAGAGACTATGCCTGGGAACATCATGGGAGGAGTCCGGGGCGCTGCCTCCTGCAGCGGGGAATGGAAGCGCCATGCGGGCAGCGCCCATTGGCCTGTTCTTCTATGACAATCCCGATATACTTATTCAGGCCGCTCATAATCAGGGGAGGATCACTCACCGGGACCCGAGAAGCTCTGCAGGCGCAGTGGCGGTAAGTGGCGCGGTGGCATTCGCACTGAAGGAGAAGCCAATCAGGCCTGACAGGTTTCTCGCAACACTTGGAGAATGGACCGGCAGGGTATCCCCGGTATTCGCCGCAGAATTGGCAAAACTTTCGGAATGGCTTTCCCTCCCGCCTGAAGAAGCGGCAGAAGTCATTGCTGATGCAGGGTTTGATGCCGAATATATCGATGACAATGAATGGAAGGGGATATCAGGATATGTCGTCAGCAGTGTACTCTGGAGCCTCTATTCCTTCCTCAAGACACCGGAAGATTACTGGGAAACCATCTGCACTGCTATCTCCGCAGGCGGTGATACGGACACAACAGCAGCGATGGCGGGTGCAATCAGCGGCGCCTATCTGGGGCTTGGGGGCATCCCTTCACATCGTCCCCGGCATCTTACAGACAGGCAGACCTGGAAATACGATGAACTGGTTGAATTGGCACATCAGTGCTATGAAATAAAAATGCAGAGTGCATGATTTCTATCGGCACATGCTCATGGACCGAGAAAACGCTTATTCAGAGCGGAGAATTCTATTCCGGAGAGGTCAAGACCGCCGAAGGCCGCCTCAGGTATTATGCCGACCAGTTTGACACGGTAGAAGTTGATGCCACCTATTATGCAATTCCCGACAGAAAGAATACTTCTCTCTGGGCCGAGAGAACGCCTGAAGATTTTATTTTTCACATAAAAGCATATGGCGCATTCACAGGCCACGGAATCGATCCGAAGACCCTGCCGAAGGATATGCATGCCCTCCTGCCGGAAAAAGACAAATCGGCAAAATATGTGTATACAAAAGAACCTTCGCTGCTCGGTCTCATGGCAGAACGGTTCCGGGACTCCCTGACCCCCCTTATACAGGCGAAGAAACTCGGCGTGCTCGTATTTCAGTTCCCTCCCTGGTTTCAATACAGAAAAACGAACTTCGATTCTATCCTGAAATGCAGGGAACTGATGCAGGGACTGCCGATCGCTGTCGAGTTCAGACATGGAAGCTGGCTCACCCCTGATGTACAGCAATCCGTCTTTCAGTTTCTGGAAGATTCCGGACTGACCTACATCGCCGCAGACGAACCTCAATATGGCTCGCTGGCAACCGTCCCCTTTATACCCCGGACCACTTCGGATACCGCTTATTTCAGGTTTCATGGGAGGAACAAAGAGACATGGTTGAAGAAAGGCGTAGAGACCGCGCTTCGGTACAGCTATCTCTATTCAGATCAGGAACTCCGGGAATTTGTCCCTCCCCTTCACTCAGCGGGCAAAAAGGCAAAAATCACGTATGCCATGTTCAACAACTGCCACGGAGGATTTGCGATGCGGAATGCCCTGAGATTGAAGGAACTGACAGGGCAGAAGACACAATAAATCCCTCCTTTTTAACCCACTCGTCTGGTTAACACATATTATTCACTAATTCCCGGATGAATACGGCGGACACAATATTTTTGGGAATTCAAAATACTTCTTGACAAACCCGCATTTTTAGTATACATTTGTATATATATATTTTCCCCCACTTTCTGAGGAGAGGTTGGGTGGGTATCCGGGAACCACGCTTTTCCCGAACCTGCCTAGCCCCTTCCGACTAAAGAGGAACATATTCGCACATGAAAGCCATTACGGATAAACAGAAACGCATCCTCGATTTTCTCAGGGAATATACGAAAAGCCACGGCTACCCGCCTACGGTCAGAGAGATCGGCGGGCATTTCAAATTCCTCTGGGCGGCGGCGCGGGTGCATCTTAAGGCGCTTGAGAAGAAAGGGTTCATAAAGGTAAACCCTTCAAAATCCAGGGGCATAGAGATCCCGGGGTTAATGCCTTCCGACGGTGTGATGCTTCCGGTTGCAGGAAGGATACGGGCGGGCAAACCGATACTGGCGAGAGAAGACATCGATGCGCACATTCTGATCGACCGGTCCCTGTTTCCCCACGATGATTCATTCTCTTTAACGGTCACAGGGGACAGCATGATCGAAGCAGGGATATTGGAAGGCGATTATGTGATCGTAAGACCACAGAGGACCCTCGAAAACGGGGAGATCGGGGTAGTCCTGCTGGAAGACGAGGCAACGGTAAAAAGGGTCTATCGGGACAAAAATAAAATAGTCCTGAAGCCTGAAAACAGAACCATGCAGCCGACAGAACATAGTCCCCACGAAGTAACCGTGATCGGGAAGGTTGTCGGGGTGATAAGGAAGATGTAAAAAAGACAATTTATCAAAATACCCCTCACCCTTACCCTCTCCCACAAGGGGAGAGGGAATTTTCCCCTCTGAGATTGGGCAGGGGTGTATCTCTCCTCCCTTGACGGGAGGGGACAAAGGAGAGGGTGTACGTTTTATTCATTATTCATGGACATCGGAGAAACCATAAGCGTCGTCGCCTCCTTCGGAATGCCGTACAAAATAAAACCTGTACGGTTCAGGTGGAACGGGAAATTATTCGAAGTCAAAGACATTACCTATGCATGGCAGACAAAAGAGGGGCAGACAAAGATATACCATTTCTCCATAACGAATGGGAAGACATTATACGAACTGAGCTTCGATACCGTATCGCTTGTGTGGAGACTGGAGAGGCTGGAAGTGTAATGATGAAGAAGGTAATGTTAGGGGAATTTGGTATAATGCACACAATTTCCTTAACCACATTCTTGCAGGGGCATTCTAAAACAGAAAGGGCATTAACATGGGGCAAACGCAGGATTTCTTTAAAGCGAAAAAAGAGTGGTCTCTCTTCAAGGATAAAATTTTGGATTACTATTTATCCCCGTACATTCCTAAAATCCTTAGCACAGGTAAGCCTTTAGTAATATTCGACTGTTTCGCCGGCAAGGGAAAATTTGACGATGGTGAAGATGGTTCTCCAGTGATTATTGCCGAGCATATTAAGTCTATAGTTCACAAAAATATTTCGCTAAGGGGAAATATCAAAGGGGTTTTTATAGAGAAAAAGTACATTAAAGATTTACGACGCAACTTGTCAGGCTATCCAAATACTGAGGTTTTAGAGGGAACGTTTGAAGATAATGTCCAAGAGATTTTAAAAACAGGCCAGAACAATAATATTTTTCTCTATATAGATCCCTACGGCATAAAAAGCCTCCATCTTGACACCTTTTATCAAATGCAAGACAAGCATTTTTCTTCTGTTGAAATACTTATGAATTTCAATTCCCGGGGCTTTCTCAGAGAGGGATGTAGGCTACTGCAGTATGAGGGAATATTAACAGATGATGAAGAAACGGGTGATTATGAAATCGATGATGAGGTGAACACAATCGAAAAAATGGACGCTGTTGCCGGAGGGAGTTATTGGCAGAACATCTTAAAGAACTACTACAGTCATAGCACTAACATATACCACACAGAAGAACAATTCATATGCAAATATAGCAACAAAATTAAGGATATCTTCAAATACACGGTGAATATCCCCAATGAACTACCCCGCAGTAGAACTGCGAGGTATCAAAGATGTCATTCCGGCTTGTCCGGAATCTTTCTTTGCATTCCTGTATTGTCTTATAGAACATATGCGCCGGAAGGATTCCGGACAAGCCGGAATGACAGAATAAGGAAAACAGTAACCCCGATGCAGAGCATCGAGGAATTCTTTGATTAAAGTTAAAACCAGCCATCTGCCGAAATATCGATTAATATTTGGCTCTAACCACCCAGACGGACTTATATTAATGGCTGATAATATGAATAAAAAATGGAAAGAAATTTTGGCGAAAGAGAGAGGTAATCAGGGGGTATTGTTTGAATTTGGATTTCCTGATTTAACCTTATATAAGGGCTTCGATGTAAAGACAGATATCATGAATTGTCTGCCAGAAACGGGAAAAGGAATTCTATTGAAAAGCGTTATCGTTAAGCTTATCATGAAGTATGGAATAACTTTTTCTGAAAAGGAGTACATACAAAAAATCCGAGAGATGGAAAATAGAGAATTGTTGGTTGACCGCTTCCCCCCTCTTACCGAAAAATCCAGGAAACCCGTCAGATCCTACGATTACGATAGATACCAGATTACTCTGAGCAAAAAGACATGAGCACAGAAAAAATGGCTATTCGTAGAAAATCCTTACTTTACAAAACAGCCGTTGAATACGGTGACTACACAATTAACCATGTGGAAGGGTGTTCTCACGGATGTCTGTATCCATGCTATGCGATGATGATGGCGAGAAGATTTGGCAAGGTAAAGAGCTATGAAGAATGGCTCAGGCCGAAAATTGTCTCAAATGCTATTGATTTGCTAAAAAAGGAAATACCGAGACACAGAGACAAGATAAAATTCGTGCATTTATGTTTCAGTACCGACCCTTTTATGTATGGCCATGAGACAATAACAAATCTGAGTTTTGAGCTAGTCAGCCTGTTGAATGAGTCGGGGATAAAGTGCACTTCTCTGACAAAAGGAATTCTCCCCATAAAATTGGCTCAGTTAAGCGATCAAAATGAATTCGGAATTACCCTGATTTCCCTTAATGAAGATTTCAGAAAAGAATATGAACCCTTTGCATCACCTTATAAGGACAGAATTGAGAGCCTTTATCGTTTACATAAAAAAGGTATCAAGACGTGGGTGAGCATCGAACCTTATCCAACCCCGAATATCATTGACCAGGATTTTGGCAGCATCTTAAAGGCTATCTCATTTGTGGATAAGATTATCTTTGGAAGGCTCAATTATAATCCGATGGTTTCACAATATCCCAGTTATAAGGATTTTTATGATTCCTTGAGTCGAGAGGTAATTGAGCATTGTATCCGCAATAACCAAGAATGGCATATAAAAAATGGAACGATGTATGGCTGGAGTAAAAAAATAGGTCATCCAGATGATTCAATCTCTGCCGGAAAAGGTTTCGATTCCAGAATATAATACTGTCATCATCCGGCTTAACCGGATAATCCAGCATACAGGAGATGGGATTCTCTCTCAACATCTCTATGAGCAGACAAATTCAACTGACAAGAAATTTCCTGGGTTTCCCGATCAAGTCGGGGAATG
>JAKLQR010000210.1 GCA_022013235.1 Thermodesulfovibrionales bacterium
CAATTTCGGCTACGATCTCTTTGCCGGTATTGACGGTTCTCGTGACCTTCCTGATCGAGTTGCTGCTGCCGCAGAGTTTGTCTCCGATCTCATTAAGACTTTCGCGGGTAAACTCCTTTGCATCACTTTTCCAGGTCATCGGGCCCATTATGACCGGATCACCCTGACAGTAGCCAACGAACATAGCCGTAACCGTCCCTGAATTTTCATCCAGTTTCGCCGACAATGTCCCCGAGATTGTCGATTGATCCGCGTATGCCACTGTGCATAGAAAAGTTAATGCTAATAATACTGCAGTCAACGCACAGCCCCTCCAATTACAGACATTAAGCATTCCAGACTCCTTTCACTCTTTTGGTCCCTGATTTTTTCTTTCCCCCTGGGGCAAAGCTTGCTCTCATTCACCTCCTTACCGGGAATTCGGAAAATTCACACCACATACAATCATTCCGACTATTTCCCCTGGAGAGTTTACAAAACCCCTATACTTTTGAAGATAGAAAAATAGAACACAAAAGTCAAGTAAAATATAGCAAATGCTTAATTATGGTTTTCTTAGCATAGGTTAGCGATTTCACCGATCCACCTTTTTCCTCTTTCCTACCTCTGAAATTTCTTATCCTCGCCTTCCTTGAGGCTAAAGGAGAGTTTTTTGCCGTCTATCTCGATCGTGTAGGTTCCGGGTGGCAGCGGAGCCCAGTTCATTGTATTACTCACGCTTGCTACAACCTCCCCGCCGGGAGTTCTTATCGCATGGCCTCTATAGTGCGCATGCTCAACTTCGACAGTACCTGGTTTCAAAAGGGTCGTTTCTCCGGCCTTTATAGTAACAGGCCAGGCAAGTTTGCCGAACATCACATCGTATTCGCCGGGCATGAGGGCGGCCCTCCCCTTCAGGCTGCTGACAGAGCCGTGCTCCTGTCCGGTTTCCCGGTCAAGTATTTTGTGGCCTTTGAGCGATGCGTGCTCAATTTTCAGATAACCCGGAATCAGAACAGTCGTTTCGCCTGCCTTCACTTCGACGCTCTTCCAGACCGCCTTGCCGACTGTGACATTGTAAATACCCGCCTGCAATTTTATGGTCGATTTTGTATGGCCTAACTTTCCAACCTCCTCTCCGGTATCTGCCCTGGTTATTTTATTTCCGGAAAGGTCCGCGCCTCTGACTTCCAGCCAACCTTCACCCTTCTGCTCCGACACTTCTGTTTTTGCTGTCCCGGCAGCTTCGTTGAGGACTTCAGCAAGCTGCATAGCATCCTGCGCGGGGAAATATTTTCCGCCTGTAACCCGTGCAATACATTTGAGCTGCTGCTTTGTAACCTCGTCAACGCCGAAACCTATTGTATGGATGACGAGTTCTACTTTGTTTCGGGCGAGGCTCTGTGCAGTCGCGCACGGATCGCCTTCGCATGTCTCCTTGCCGTCACTGACAAGGATAATAATCCGTTGGCCTTTGAATTCCGGAGGAAAATCTTCCGCAGCCTTTCCGAGCACCCAGGTGATCGGTGTATATCCCTGTGCAGAGAGCGGCTTCATTTTCGACGCGACCTTGTCCCTGTTCTGCTTCGCTGCACCGAACGGGACAAGGATTTCCGTATCCTGGCAGTCGTGCTTCTCTCTGGGAGACTGGTGTCCATATGCCCTGAACCCCATGACCACATCATCATTCAGCTCCTTCATAAGTTTCGATACCGCCTTTCTCGCGGCATCTATCTTTCGCTCTCCACCCTGGAGCTTTCCATTCATGCTCCCTGAAGCGTCCAGGATCAGCTCGATCATTTTCGCCTGTTCATCTGCTGCTGAAGAAGTTGAAGGCAATACAGTGAGAAGCATAACGAGCAGTAAAACCGCTGAAAAAACGATACGCATGCCTTTCCACCTGAGCCGAATTGCAGCATTCTTCATTGTACCCTCCTCCTTTTCCTTCAGATATTCGGGTGAGACGTCCCGTATATAGCGAGTAAGCTTGCAGGCTTGTTCGCCCTCTCACCCTTTCCCCAATTCACCGTTTGCTTTTGTCCTATACGCTATCAGCCAAGAACTACGAGCTATTTATCGGTTCACCTTTTCTGACTGACAGTATTCCCAGCGCACAGAGCACGCCGGCGCAATCGATGAGCCAGTCATACGGAGAGCCTGTCCTGGCTGCAATCATACTCTGCAGGAATTCGTCGAGCGCCGCATACCCCAGGGCAATAATCCCGGCTCCAAGTGCCCAGCCAGTTCTCCAGCCTTTCTGCTCTGCCCGGAACGCTCTGAAGAGGAGAAAGACGAGAAATGCATATTCAAGAAAATGGGCGATTTTTCGTATTACGGCATGATAGAGGGATATTGTCTCGCTGCTCGCATTCGGCATGAGCCACATGAGAAACGGTACGATAAAACGGGACGTATTCTGAGCAGTCAACCCCTCATTCAGGGGATTGATGAAGACCATCCATACAGTAACAGGAAGCCAGTAAAAAAGAATTTTTTTCATTCAGTCAGTAAATATCAGAAAACAGCTCTTTGCTCATCGCTCATGGCTCTTCGCAATGCCGTGTTTTCTGAGAAACCTGAGATAGCTTTTTATGTGGTACATCGAAAACTTGCTGAAAAAGCCCTTCAATACAAGCGGAGAAGTACTTTTTTTGCTTATCTTATACTCTACCAGCAGTTCAGGGAAATACACGACCTTATATCCGTGATTCCAGAATCTCTTGCACCAGTCCATATCTTCAACATACAGAAAGTACTTGTCGTCCATCAGCCCGACCCGTTGTATGGCTTCATTCTTCACCATCATGAACCCTCCGACGACCCAGTCAACAGGCTGTATCTTCTCATAATCGAATCCGGTCCGCAACACAACGTCCTGCTGAAAGAGCAGCCGTTTCAGGAAACGGGCAGCAAACCTTTTCGGAGTCATGAACCTCCGGCAGCAGTCCTGGACATTTCCTTCTGCATCAACGATTTTCGGGCCGATGATCCCGACATCCGGGTAACGCATCAGATACGTATATGCGGAGGAAAGACTCCCGTTTCTGAAGAGTACGTCCGAATTCGTAATCACCACGCATGACCCTGATGCATTCGCTATGCCGGCATTTACAGCCCCCGCAAACCCGAGGTTCTCCTTGTTGAATACCCATTTCACTCCGGGGAATGCTGCAGAGACAGAGTGCTGCTTTTCCGCCGGATAGGTAGAATTCGAGGAGACGATGGTCTCATACTGAAGACCTGTAGCAGTCTCCTGCAGCGAATCAACAAACCTCTGCACATCGGCAACTGCGTGGTATTCGACAATAATGAAGGAAAGGTTATAGCTCATAGCTCATAGCTGATAGGAACACAAGCTCGTAGCTCATGGCTCATCGTTGATAGCTATGAGCTATTCCTAATGGAATTATTACTCCGGCAACTAAATACCTTAATGTCATTCCCGCAAGTGAAGCGCGTCGGGAATCCTTCCGAATATAGGCGCATACAGACAAGAACCGAAGAAGGATTCCGGACAAGCCGGAATGACAGTACTGTAAATCTTTCATCTTTTTACTTGCCGGAGTAATAATAAGGCTGGAGAGTATTTTGCCAATTTCATCTCCAAAGTTTTTTAATGTATCCAGCTGTTCATTTTGTTCTATCAAGCGAATATTTTTCCTGTCGGTACGGATCTCTTCCGCAAGAGTAATAACTCTGTTCGCAAAATCTACTGCCTTTTGCCACACATCCAAATTTTCGAAGCTGAATTTCGTCTTTGTCTTTTATTGTACCCATTCTCTCCCCCCCGTTTTTATTATTTTTCTATGAGCTATCAGCTAAGAACTATGAGCTATTATACTTTCTTCTCCCTTGATTCCCATTTCCCCCTGAAAGTTATCCAGAACGAGAGGAAGATAAGTTTGAGGTCAAGGAGAAAGGAATGTTCATGAATATAGCGGATGTCGTATTCGAACTTCTTCCACCGCGGCGCGTCCGAGGGGAGATAGACCTGTGCGATGCCGGTCAGCCCCGGGCGTATTTTCAGGCGTTCCTGATATCCCGGCACATCTTCAATATTTATCTGCTCTTCGGTGCCGTGCACCTCTCTTTCCTTTGGCCGGAGGGCACGGGGACCCACAAAACTCATGTCTCCCCTGAAGATGTTCCATAGCTGGGGAAGCTCGTCCATGGCGGTTTTCCTCATGATCCTGCCGATTTTTGTAACGCGGGGGTCATTCTCAACAGCCTGGACAGGATCGTTTTCCTTCTCCGCGTCCTTTATCATCGAGCGGAACTTGAGCGCCCTGAATATTCTTCCCCCCTTCCCTACCCGTTCCTGCGCATAGAAGACCGGCCCTCCGTCCTGCAATTTTATCGCCAGGGAGAAAACCAGCCAGAGGGGAGATGCCCCGATAAGACCGGCACCGGATAAAAAGATATCAAAGAGTCGTTTTTTCATGGCTTACCACCTTGACAGAAACAAGAACCGTAGAGTATTATTGTATTAAAGTATTACAGTAATAAAATAGGAGGCCAGAATATGCCGTCTTCAGTCAAAATCAGGGAAAAGTATCAGGTAACCATACCGGAAACCGTCAGGAAAAAAGTGCCTTTGGAAGTCGGGGACCGTGTGGAAGTTGTTGCGAAAGGGAACGAAATCATCATCAGGCCCATTATAGAGGTGCCGAAAGCACAGGCATGGTTCTGGGATAAAGAGTGGCAGGAACAGGTAGCTCGGTCCATTAATGACCTCGAAAAGAAAAAAGCGAAGATATTCAAATCCGTCAAAGAGGCCAGAAAACACTTTGGCGACTGAAATCATCCTTCCCGACTCCCTGTTGAAGAGGCTCAACAACCTGCCAAAGGAGATACGCGTCAAATTTTGGGAACAGCTTGAAAAATTGCTTTCCAATCCTTCATATCCGAGCTTAAGAAATGAAAAACTTGAAGGCACGAACCAGTGGGCGTTCAGCATCACCATGAATTATCGGGCGACCTACATGAAAGGTGCAAAAAGCATCATCATTACCGCAATAGGGACGCACAAAGATATCCTTAGCAAATAATCACTTCTCTGCCCCCCCCCTTTCCCCTTCTCTTTTTTCGCTTTTTAGCTTGCCAGCTTAAAAGCTTATTCACCTTTTTGCCCCTTCACCCATTTACCGACTCACCATTTCACCTATTCACCGCTTGTTTATTTCCTATACGCTATCGGCTATCAGCCAAGAGCTATGAGCTATTTCCCTTC
>JAKLQR010000211.1 GCA_022013235.1 Thermodesulfovibrionales bacterium
AAGAACAGATGTGATGGATGCAGTGAAGGGCTGTAAAAAAGCTGGTATTAAGGTTGTAATGATCACGGGAGACCATGCTGCTACAGCCTCAGCAATAGCAAAGATGCTCGGAATATCAAGTGAGGAATCCGGGGTTATGACCGGCAAAGAGATAGAAGCAATGAGTGATGATGAACTCTTCAATAAGGTCAAAGAGATTTCTGTCTTTGCAAGGGTCTCACCCAAACATAAACTCAGGATAGTTGAGCAGTTGATTCGATACGGAGAGGTCGTTGCCGTGACGGGTGATGGAGTAAATGATGCACCGGCCCTCAGGGCAGCACATATAGGAATAGCTATGGGGAAGTCGGGAACCGATGTTGCAAAAGAAGCATCTGATATGGTTCTCGCAGATGATAACTTTGCCAGTATTTTTGCTGCAGTTGAAGAGGGAAGGGTTGTATATGACAACATAAAGAAGGTTACCCTTTTCCTCATATCATGTGGTTTTGGAGAACTGATTGCCATCATCGGAACAATAGTCATGGGATACCCTATTCCATATATCCCTGCACAGATTCTCTGGCTTAATCTTGTAACGAATGGACTGCAGGATGTTGCGCTTGCCTTTGAGCCGGCAGAAAAAGGTGTGTTAAACAGACCTCCAAGGAACCCAAAGGAAGGCATTTTATCAAGCCTTATGGTACAGAGAACAGTATTAATGGGAATAACGCTGGCTGCCGGAACACTGTTTTTATTTATCTCAAACCTTAACGCAGGGGTGCCTCTTGAAAGGGCGCGTACAATCGCCCTCACAACAATGGTCTTTTTCCAATTTTATCAGGCGTTCAACTGTCGTTCAGAGACACAATCCGTTTTCAGAATGAGTCCGATAAGCAATCCATTATTGTTTATCAGCATGATTGCTGCATTTCTTGCTCAACTGTCGGTGATTTATGTTCCGGCGTTCCAGTGGGTCTTCAGGACAGTGCCGATTACAATGAACGAGTGGGTGCAAATATTTCTGGTCTCCACTACAATTATATTTGTAGTTGAGATGGATAAATGGATAAGGGGGAGAAAGCAGGGTCGTTAGTTTTCCTGCGGTTTAAAAATGCTTAATAAGAAAAAATATTACATAGCTGTTATTGTAATTACTACAGCACTTATCACATTTCTGCACCTTGCAATTTTTCAAGAGCAATTTCCTCATATTGTTCTTGGGGAACTTTACTATATACCTCTTCTCTTTGGAGCAATGGTCTTCGGCCTTAAGGGCGCTATCCTGACTTACTTATTTGTATCGTTGTTATACCTGCCTTTCTTTTTTGGAAACTGGACTGTGTCGTTTTTGGGTTTAGTGGACAAGCTATTGCATATTTTGTTTTCAGGAGTGTTCTCAATCCTCGCGGGGTACCTTGTCGATCGCGAAAGAAGACACCAGAAGGAATTGGAAAAGGGACAGTATCTCGCTGGCATTGGTCAGGTTGCCACAACCATTGTTCATGACCTGAAAAACCCCCTGATCGTAATATTGGGCTTCGCAAAACGTATTCGCGACGGTAAAGGGAACATCGACAAGGCGGCACAAACAATTATTGAATCAGCCACAAATATGCAGAAGATCGTCCATGACGTGCTTGACTTCTCTAAACCGATAAAACTCGAATTGAAGGAAGAGGACCTCGGTAGCATCGTTAGAAAGGCGTGTGATTTTTGTAAGTTAAAGGTAGCTGAGAAAGGAGTCACTTTGTCTGTCGATATACCTGACCATACAGTGAAGCACCTGATAGACGGCTTTGCAATGCAGAGGGCTCTTGTAAACCTCATTAATAACGGTATCGAAGCTTCGGCAAAAGGGCAATTGGTGACGGTCTTTGTGAAAACTGGCAGCCAATATCAGACAATTCGCATTAAAGATGTCGGTTCTGGCATGGACCGGGAAACAATCGAAAATGTCTTCACACCATTTTATTCAAAGAAAAGTAAAGGGACCGGACTTGGGATGCCAATCGCGAAGAAGATAATCGAGGGTCATCAGGGTAAGATTCATATAAACAGTCATCCAGGACAGGGCACAGAGATAACGATAGAGTTGCCATATAATTCGATAGAACTAACAAAGAGGTGACAACAAATGAAAATGAATAGCGCATTATTGCAGAGCGTGCGGTGATTTCTCACGGAGTTGCCGGTGCCGCAGAATTATGAATAACGAGTCAAAAATCGCATACTTCTCCATGGAGATAGGCCTTGAAGCCCGGATGCCCACTTATAGTGGCGGCTTGGGTGTGCTGGCGGGAGATACGATCCGCTCCGCAGCCGATCTCAAAGTTCCTATGGTAGCGGTCACGCTGCTTCAACGCAAGGGATACTTTCGCCAGAAGCTTGATGCAAGCGGGTGGCAGACTGAGGAGCCTGTCGAGTGGACTGTTGAAAGTATTTTGGAAGAGATACCAAAGAAAACCTTTGTTACTATCGAGGGACGGAATGTTTATCTTCGCTCCTGGAAATATGAAGTCAACGGCATCGGAGATTTTAAAGTACCGGTGTATTTCCTGGATTCGGATCTTCCGGAAAATTCCGAATGGGACAGGACACTGACCCATTTCCTTTACGGAGGGGACCAGTATTATCGCCTCTGTCAAGAGGTAATCCTCGGTATCGGCGGCGTGAGGATGCTCCGTGCCCTTGGATATGAAAACATTAAGCGGTTCCATATGAATGAAGGACATGCTAGCCTTCTTGCATTGGAGCTTCTCAATGAACAGGCAGGAAAAACAGGGCGAGAGCCAACCCGGCCTGAAGATATTGAAGCTGTCAGAGAACAATGCATTTTCACAACTCACACGCCGGTACCGGCCGGACATGATCAATTCCCCATTGAATTAATACGCCGCATCATAGGGCCCCGTGAAGAAATTTTTAAAATAAAAGATATTTTCCTGTATAACAACCTGTTTAATATGACGTATCTTGCTTTGAATATGAGCCGCTTTATTAATGGAGTAGCAAAAAAACACGGGGAAGTTTCACAGCTGATGTTCGAAGGGTATACAATCGATGCCATCACGAACGGAGTTCATGCAGCGACTTGGACAACAAAACCCTTTCAGAACCTTTATGACCGGTATATCCCTGGCTGGAGAGAGGACAATTTCAGCCTCCGATATGCTCTAAGCATCCCGAAGCACGAGGTCTGGGAGGCCCATGCCTTCGCAAAGAATGAATTGATTCAGCATGTGAACCGAGAAACCGGAGCCGCGATGGATACGGACGTTCTGACACTCGGTTTTGCACGGAGGTCGACAACGTATAAGAGAGGAGAACTTCTTTTTCAGGATGGTGAGAGGCTCAAAAGAATATCATCGGAGGTCGGCAGGTTTCAGGTAATTTACGCCGGCAAGGCTCATCCGCAAGACTCTGCGGGCAAGGAGATCATCAAGCGAATCTTTCATGCAAAAGAATCCCTCAAGGCGAACATAAAGATCGCTTATCTTGAGAATTACGACATGGAGAAAGGGAAGCTCATAACATCAGGAGTTGATGTATGGTTGAATACCCCTCAACCGCCCCTCGAAGCCTCAGGGACAAGCGGGATGAAAGCTGCCCTTAACGGCGTCCCAAGCCTAAGCGTTCTGGACGGTTGGTGGATTGAAGGGTATATAGAGGGAATCACCGGATGGTCCATTGGTGAGGCTGGCAGGGGAGCCGAAGCGAGCAGCGACTGGTCAAATGATGCCTTATCTCTTTACAACAAGTTGGAGAATATTGTTATTCCACTTTTCTATCATGATAGGGATCGCTTCATCGAAATGATGCGCTCTTCCATTGCCCTGAACGGTTCGTTTTTCAATACCCAGAGAATGATGCTGCAGTATGTGTTGAGAGCGTATTTCTGAACATATCCCCGATTTTCCTGGTATGTCAGACCTTGTACGAATGAGAATAATAGAAGAAACAAAGGAGCAAGCATGAAATATCTGGAAAGGGTTAAAAGAGCCATCATATAGACCCGGCGGTGGTAAACAATCCCTGATTACATCATTATCTGACGTTGTGGGCATGATCGTTTATTTTTCAATAGCCAACTGGGTTCCCGGCACCGTTTTGCAATGAATTTCAGGTCGTTTTTTGCTACACTATACCTAGTCGGTTCCACAGGAACAGCAATCAGAATTCGTTGCGTTTGAGCAATCATGGAACTGGAAATTCTATCCCAAAACAAGTCCTGGATATGAGATCAGACGGATATCCAGGGTGAAACAGACAGGATCCCTGTCTGCATGAAAGACTCAGAGATTCATTCCCGGAAAAGGAGGGAACAATGCGCAGAGTACTATATTTCCTGATAACCAATCTGGCGATTGTAATAGTGCTGGGAATTGTGCTGAGAATCCTCGGCGTTGAACCTTATCTGACCGCTTACGGACTCAATTATCAGTCGCTCCTCATATTTTCTGTTGTTTTCGGTATAGGCGGGTCATTCATAAGCCTTGCGCTCTCGAAGTGGAGCGCAAAGAGACTTACAAGGGCTCAGGTGATCACTTCGCCTGCAAGTGAAACAGAGCGTTGGCTCATCAAAACGATAGGAGAACTTGCTTCCAGGGCTGGCATAGGAATGCCAGAGGTTGCCATATTCCCCTCTGATGACATGAATGCGTTTGCAACCGGCATGAAGCGGAACAATGCCCTTGTGGCCGTCTCAAGCGGGATGCTGCGGCGCATGGACAAGGAGAAAATCCGCGCAGTACTGGCGCATGAAGTGGCCCATGTAAAAAATGGAGACATGGTAACCCTTGCGCTCATACAGGGTGTGGTGAATACATTCGTCATATTCTTTGCGCGTATTATCGGGTATACCGTTGACAGAGTGATATTCAGAAATGAGAGGGGGCATGGTATAGGTTTCTGGGTAACGACGATCATCGCAGAGATATGCCTCGCAATGCTTGCCTCGATTATCGTCTTCTGGTTTTCAAGGAAAAGGGAATACCGCGCAGACAGCGGTTCCGCGGATTTAGTCGGAAAAAAGCCCATGATAGGCGCACTCGAAGCCTTGAAAGCCTCTATACAGCAGCCTCATCTGCCTGACCAAATGGCGGCTTTTGGCATCTCCGGGACTAAAAAGCAGGGGTTGAAAGCGCTCTTTGCAACCCATCCGAACCTCGATGACCGGATTAATACCCTTATGGAGTCGAGGTATCCTGATTACAAGCCCTGATTGGACAGGGCAGATACTTTGTTGCCAACCGGGCGATATCAGATATATTGTTATTTAAGGACAGCCATCATGAGAATTTCCTATTCAAAGCAACACGTTGTGAAAAATATCCTAACTGTTTGATTGATGAAGGAAGTGATAAAACTCTGAACCTTCTAAAAGCGTTTGTATGTACCCATATAGAGGGCACCTGTCAAGAGAAAAAACGATCCTATACCAAGAAAGTTGTTCTTGTCTTCATAGCTTCAAGTTATCATTGTCTATTACCATTACCGTTTTTTCTTTACTATAGTGCGTCAGTCTTCACTGCGC
>JAKLQR010000212.1 GCA_022013235.1 Thermodesulfovibrionales bacterium
CAGCGATGACCAGAGCAAGCAGGGGGCCGGGTGATATCCCCGCAACAAGTCCAAACAGTATGCCTGTAAACAAAAACGGCAAGGAATCAACCATAATATAATACGTAGTATTGTAAACCATTGCTGTTCAAATATTCATGCATGCCCCGACGGATGAACTTTTCAGGGAACTGCTATAATTGTGTATATCATCAGAAAGGACAGTAATTTTTTATGTGCGAGTTCTGCACGAAATACGGGGAAGGCCGGAAATGGTATGAAAATATTAGAAATTACACCGAAGAGGTTTTCCATCAGGTCAACTCAGAAGAGCATCTGAGGGCCTATCTGCAGGATTTCTCCCGTTCGATCAGGGAGGGTACCGCCCAGGCCTATTCCTGGAAAAAACGCTTCCCCCGCATATACAATCTTATTGCGTATCCTCTTGTTACCAGGCATCTCAAAAAGACCCATTTCGGACAGATAGTCCCTGTAGAGGAGATCGAGAATATACTCGGACAGTGCGCCTCAGTCGTCAGATTGCCATGTGTTTGCCGTAAAGTCACTGTGGGCGAAGAGAAACGTTATTGCCTCGGCGTCGGTATGGACCTTACAAAGATATTCCGGGACATTCCTGACGTCAGTGACTTTGAGCGGCTGACCAATGATGAGGCGAAAGCTTTTGTACGCCACCTTGATACAGAGGGTCAGACGCACAGCGTCTGGACATTCAATACTCCCTTTATCGCGGCTGTCTGCAACTGCGATACGGACTGTATGGCCTACCGGGTCCAGATGACCATGGGCATCGGCAAGGTCATGTGGAAGGGTGAATATATTGCGCATATTGATCCTTTGCAATGTATCGGCTGCCGGGAATGCATGGGGCGGTGCTATTTCGGCGCTCTCGGCTATGACGGAAAGAATGAAAAATGCGTTGTTGATCCTGTTCTATGCTACGGATGCGGCGTATGCCGAACGGTCTGTATGAATGATGCTATCAGTCTGTCCGATAGAAATAGTATCCCGGCAGGGGCCTGCAACTGGTAAAAGACAGTGTTATCCCGGAGTCATTGCATGCATGCAGAGTTACAGGCCTGTCTAAAATAAATAATTCGAGGTATGAGAACCTCAGGGATACATATCGATTTTCGACCGGATAAAATAGTCCATCAATTTGTGTCCTTCATCAAAAACAAGGATGTCATCCCTTTCGGAGATCGATTCGTCAAACCCTTGTTTTCTGTTCTTCTTCTGCATCCGGCTGTCATATATCACAAAAGGCACAGGTTCATCGGTGTGCGTTCTCACCTCAATCGGAGTTGCATGGTCGGGGAGTATGAGTATCCTGAAGTCACCGAAAGACTCCATCCTTTTCACCACGGTGCCGACGACAAGCTTGTCGAAATCTTCAATTGCCCTGATCTTATCCTGATATTTTCCGGAATGCCCGGCCTCGTCCGGCGCCTCGACGTGAATATACGCGATGTCCACCCGTTCGAGGGCTTTCAGTGCAGCCTCTGCTTTCCCGACATAGTTCGTATCAAGATACCCGGTAATGCCAGGGACCTGCAGTATTTCGAATCCGGCAGAAATGCCGAGCCCCCTCATGAGGTCGACAGCCGAAACCAGGGCGCCTTCGAGAGAGTATTTCTGCCTGAATGTCGGGAGGTTCAGTTTTTTCCCCTGTCCCCAGAACCAGATGCTGTTCGCAGGTTTTTTCCCGCCTTTCCGTCTTTTTCTGTTGACAGGATGTCCTTCAAGGACACCTGCTGCCTTCAGCATCAGGTCCCGCAAAACATCTTCATCGTCCCCGACAGGGAGATAGTCTGCAATTTCCTTCCCCGTGATGTCGTGCGGCGGAGTGCATTCGATTTGAGAGGCCCCGGAAGACCATACCATGATATGGCGGTAACTGACTCCCGGATAGAAGCGGATATCTTCAGAACCTAAATCCTCATTGATATCCAGAATGAGTTCTTTCGCCTCCTCTGTAGTAATGTGATCACTGCTGTAATCTTCCATTACCGCCTTTGTTTTTGCTTTGTTGTATTTCAGCGTCACAAGGTTGCAACGGTATGCGACATCATCATCTTTCAGTGCTATCCCCATGCTGGCAGCTTCGAGAGGAGCCCTGCCGGAATAATATTCCTCAGGATTGTAACCGAGTATGTTCAGGTTTGCCACATCGGAGCCGGGTTGAAACCCCGGTGGAATAGTGCTGATTTTTCCTATGATACCTTCGCGGACCAGCCTGTCCATGTTCGGGGTAGATGACTGTTGCAGCGGGGTCTTGCCTTTCAGCTCTTTGAGTGGTCTGTCTGCCATTCCGTCGCCAATAATAACAAGGTATTTCATGCTGTCCCTTCTCTTTGCATTCTGCAATATTTACACTAAAACGTCTCCTTAAATGATCTGATGCTTATGGAAAGTAACTATACCATTTTACTGCAAAATAGCCTTAATTGAAAGGAATGGGTTATCAGGGAAAGCTTGCTGTGATAAGGTTATCGTCCGCATGCCGTGCAGTGAGGGTTAATCGGAACGCGTACTTTTCTGAACGAAACCTTCAGCGCGTCGTAAATCAGGAGATGGCCTTTCAGGCTCTCTCCCAAGCTGAGTATGAGCTTTAGTACCTCAGTTGCCTGAAGCGAACCGACTACCCCTGGCAGGGCGCCGAGGATACCGTCTTCATGAGCAGGGAACGCATCGTGCGGCGGAGGGGCCTCGAAGAGACAGCGGTAGCAGGGTCCTTCTCCGGGGATTACCACTGAAACCTGTCCTTCGAATTTAAATACCGCTCCCGTGACCAGGGGTTTCCCGACCGCAACGCAGGTATCATTGACGAGAAACCGCGTGGGGAAATTGTCGCTGCAGTCAACGATGATATCGTATGATTTTATAAGATCATGGATGTTTTGTTCCGAGAGTCTTTGCTGTATGGGAACGACAGTGACGTCCGGGTTCAGTGTTTCAAGGGTTTTCCTGGCCGACAGGACTTTGGGCTGTCCGATTGTTTCCGTGTTGTGGACTATCTGACGCTGGAGGTTGCCGAGGTTGACCGTGTCGTCGTCGATAAGGGCTATCGTCCCGACCCCTGCAGCTGCCAGATAATACCCGGCAGCAGAGGCGAGCCCTCCGGCGCCTACAACGAGAACCCTGGCCTGTAAGAGTTTGTGCTGTCCTTCTTCCCCGACCTCGGGCAGGATTATGTGCCTGTGATACCGACGGAGCTGGTCATCTGAGAGTCTCATGAAAGATATTCAGATCAGGTCTCTTCTTTTCCTTCCACCCTGATCATACAGGTCGGGCCCGTTACTACCTGCAAAGTATCGATTTCTGCGATTGCCTGTCTCACGTCTTTCTCCTTTGCCTCGTGCGTAAGCACTACAAGGGGAACCGCTTCGCCGATCCTTCTGCCTTTCTGTATGACCGATGTGATACTGATGTTGTATTTGCCGAGGATGCCTGAAATTTTTGAGAGGACACCCGGCTTGTCGAGGGCGGAGAATCTGAAGTAATACCTGGATACAATATCATCTATCTTTCTTATCCTGGCTTCTCCGGTGAACTCTGGTATCGTAGGAACCCTGCCGACCGAATTTTTTTGAATATTTCTTGCAATATCCACGATGTCGCTTGCTACGGCGCTTCCGGTGGGGATGGAACCCGCGCCTCTTCCATAGTACATGGTTGAGCCCGTTGCATCTCCTTCAACGTAGATTGCATTAAAGGGGCCATCGACCTTCGCGATCAGATAGTCTTTCGGGAGCATGGTAGGATGGACCCTGAGTTCAATATCCCCATTCGTTTCTTTTGTGATAGCAAGCAGTTTTACCTTATACCCGAATTCTGTTGCAAAGGCGATGTCCTGCGCAGAGATTTTTGAAATCCCCTCGATGTGGACTGAGCTATACGAGAGAGGGATGCCATAGGCAAGGGTGGCGAGGATCGTGAGCTTATGGGCAGTGTCGATCCCTTCTATATCGAATGTCGGATCTGCTTCCGCATATCCCAGTTTCTGGGCCTCTTTGAGCGCATCGGCAAATTCTACATCCTCATCAGTCATCTTCGTGAGGATATAATTCGATGTGCCGTTGATTATCCCATAGATCGCCTTGATCCTGTTCGCAACGAGTCCTTCCTTCATGACTTTTATGATAGGAATCGCCCCGGCCACTGATGCTTCAAATCCGACCTCAACCCCGGCTTTGCGCGCTGCCTGAAAGATTTCGGTCCCTTCGGTAGCAAGCAGGGCTTTATTGGCTGTTACCACATGCTTCCCGTTCTGGATCGCCTTAAGGATGAAATCCTTGGCCGGTCTTATCCCCCCTATCAGTTCGACAACGATCTGAATCTCGGGGTCATTGAAGACCGTGTTCACATCTGTCGTGAGTACTCCGTCCGGAACCGGAAAGCCCCTGTCTGTCGTGATGTCAAGATCGGCAATCCTTTTCAGATTTATCGCGAATCCTGCCCGTCTCTGAATGACCTCTTTATTTTCGAGGAGTACCCTGGCGGTACCGCTGCCGACAATCCCAAACCCTATGATACCGACGTTAATCATTTCTTCAGCACCTTTCTTATACTTTTTGAAGCCTGCCTGATTTTCTGTTCATTCTCCTGATTCCCCGCGCAGAAACCTGCTCTCCATCCAGCCATATTATAACTCTTCGTCCTGGTATTCGTATTCTTAATTATAATACATCTCCTCAGCATTCATCGAACTTCTCACCTGCGGAGCAGAAGCAACAAATTTAAACCCCAGAGAGAGTGCGGTAATCCGGAGGCTTTCGAACATATCCGGGGATATATATTCAACCACGGGAAGCTTCAGCCTTGAAGGCCGGAGATACTGGCCGATGGTAAGCAGTTCGCAGCCTGCATTCCGCAGATCTTTGAGGACCTGGATCACCTCATCGATTTCTTCTCCAAGACCGAGCATGAGCCCTGATTTCGTGTATGTGCCAGGTGATGTTTTTTTGACATATTCAAGAACGCGCAGGGAGCGAGTATAGTTGGCAAGCGGCCTGACAGAGGGATAAAGGCGGGGAACTGTTTCAATATTGTGGTTGAATACGTCCGGTTTCGAATGCATGACTACCTCAAGACTGTTCAGGTCTCCTCTGAAATCAGGCGTGAGGATTTCCACTTTTGCCTGTGGCAGAGAGCTTCTGATATGAGAGACGGTCGCGGCAAAATGGCCTGCACCGCCGTCATGGAGATCATCACGGGTTACCGAGGTTATCACAACGTAACGGAGGCCCATCTCCTTTGCGGCCATTGCGACCCTTGCGGGTTCTTCCCGGTCAGGAGGGTCCGGGGCTGATGAGTCAACGGCGCAGAACCCGCAGTTCCTTGTGCACTTTGACCCAAGGATCATAAACGCAGCGGTTGGCCGTGAGAAGCATTCACCAACGTTGGGACATCGTGCCTCTTCACAGACAGTCGAGAGCCTGAAACTCCTCAGGAGTCGTTTCGTATTGTGAACTCCCCTGTGATCGTTGTTTCTGAGCCACTCCGGCAGTCTCAAGTCACACTCCGTATCGGTTTTATGGTTTCCACAGTTCACGATGTTTCCCCGGTTTGCTCTGTTATTTAAAAATAAATCAGTCACAGCAAACCCCGGAAACCGGGTATGGTCAATTAAAAATAAAGGATGTGCCGGACTTTGTCAAACAGTGAAGAACTTATATGCCTGTCAATCCCGAACTTTTCTCTTGTGAACTTCCTTTTTCAAATGGTATTCTGTTTTTATGTGCTGGAAACAGCCTTTAATAGTTCTGAGTATCCTTTGCGAGAGGGATTCAGAGAACAGAAAACAAACAGGATGATACGATGATACAGTTTAAATTGAAACGGCGGTTGCCCTATAAGCCAACGGAAAGAATGAATGTCGTCAGCTACCCGATAAGGGATATCGTGATGGAGGCGAAACGCGAAGAGGCAAAGGGCAAGAAGATGATCTATCTCAATATCGGAGATCCTCCCCAGTACGGCTTTAAACCGTTCAGAGTGATCGCTGAAAGGGTGAAGAGCGCCCTTGATGAGAATTGTCAGGGATATGCGCCTTCCGAAGGCGACGAGCAACTCAGAAAGAATGTCGCGAAGATCGAGAAATGCAAGCCTGAGGATGTGTTTGTCGTCGGAGGGCTGACCGAAGGGATAGATTTCTTCTTCCATTCATTCATAGGGTTTGGCGAGAAAGTGCTCCTTCCCAATCCGACATATCCGCTCTATATCAGCAAGGCGAAGCAGTTTGAAGGCGACACGGTATTTTACCGGCATGATGCTCACGGTCAGATAGATGTGGCAAATTTATCGAGAAAAATCGAGGGCGCTAAGGCGATAATAATAATCAACCCGAACAACCCGCTGGGCGCGGTCTATTCCGAACAGAACCTCGCAGAGGTCATCCATCTCTGCTCTGAATACGACGTCCCCATATTCTACGACGGGTCCTATGACAAGCTCACCCTTGAAGGCAAACAGGTTGACTTCAGGCAATTGGCGAAAAAAAGGGTCCCGTTTATTTATGGGAGTTCGCTTTCGAAGGTTTTCAATTACCCTGGCGCGAGGATAGGGTGGGTGGCGTTTCACGGAGACAAATGGGCAGATGTCAAGAATGCATTCTTCCTCTTGTGCAACCAGCGTCTTTCCGTGAACTGGGAGTATCAGAAGGCAGCTGCCGCTGCGATAGTCGACCGTTCATATCCTGCATATCTCACTGAGGTAAAAAAGAACCTCCTGGAAAGAAGGGATGCGTTCATCAGCATCGCCGGGAAACTGCCGATCTCTTTCCCGGTTCCGAAAGGCGCGTTTTACGCGTTCATAAAGCTGGAGTCGAAGAAATGGCAAAAGGACATCCAATTTGTGCGTGCTGCGCTCAAAGAGGGGGTTGTGTTCGTCCCTGGGTCAGGATTCGGCAGACAGGAGGACGGAGTGTATTTCAGGACTACGTTCCTTCCGGAACCGGAGATTATAGAAGAAGCATTCGAAAAAATCCGTAAGATATTGTGAGAGAATATCCCCGCGCCTTTCTTGCCCCGACCCGAAGCTTCGTCTCCGGTCTCATCGAAAGCTAACCCTACTTTGGCTGCACAGTTCACCGCGCTATACGTAACAAAACCTACTTTCTCTAATGTTTTCAGTTAGTTAAATCCTATTTTCCATTACCCCTTTTTTGCCAAATTCAAAGTTATCCTGCC
>JAKLQR010000213.1 GCA_022013235.1 Thermodesulfovibrionales bacterium
ATACAAAATGTAGTGCAGAAAATCGCCTGATTTTCAACCTAACCTGTTGATATGATTGACTTTCAATTTTCAAACTGCGGAAGATGGGTTAACGGTCTCATCCAATCGCATGGCGTTCCATTCCGGATACTCCTTATGATGCGGGAGGAAAATAAATAGTGTTCAGCTTTTCGATACTTTTCAGCACGCCTTCTTTTGAGTGGGATTCTATAGTATACACAGGCCTATTATTATTCAGTTCGGCAAATAAAGCCGGGAAATCGAAATTTCCCTCTCCTATTGCAAGATGGTCATCTGCCTGTCCGGAATTATCATGAAGGTGCAGTTCAATAAGATATCGCTTGATCTGCCGGAGCCATTCTTTGAGCGATAATTTCGAAAACAGATTGAAATGGCCCGTATCAAAGCAAACGCCGAAGTGCTCCGATGCTATCGCCTCCATGAGGAGCCTGAGATTTTCCGGGTTGTCTTCGAATACATTTTCTATCGCGATTTTTGTTTCCATATCTACAGCTCTCTTCACGAGTTCTTTCCAGGTGAGAATGCTTTTTTCCAGCCAGAGGTCCACTTTCAGCGCATACTTCCACTTCTCATATCCCGAATGAAAGACAATGACTTTGGGTTTCAGGAGCGCAGCGATATCAAAAACGTCTGAAAATCTTTTCAGGGTAATTTCCCTGATTTTATCGTCTACCGCACCTGGCGAGAGATCCATG
The DNA here is from genome assembly GCA_022013235.1 of Thermodesulfovibrionales bacterium. Classification (GTDB taxonomy): domain Bacteria; phylum Nitrospirota; class Thermodesulfovibrionia; order Thermodesulfovibrionales; family SM23-35; genus JAKLQR01. Next base: position 717 of record JAKLQR010000213.1, read on the forward strand.
AACGGTGCGTGGATGGTCAGGGAAGGATTGTAATCGAGTTCGCTCCGGAGACTCTTTATCTCCGAATATGACAGAGCATCGAGAATGTGGGCGGAAAAGTATACTTCAAGGTTTATCCGGTTCTTTTTTATAAAAGGAAGGTACTCCCTTATCCGGTGATAAGGGACATGCACCTGTGGGGCGATCATCAGGACTTGGCAGCAGGCTCAGGTTTCGGTTCTGTTTTTGATTGAGGTTTCGTCTCTGTCTTTGATTGGGCTTTAGGCTCTTCCTTGGTGTCTGCAGGCGCTGACTTTCCCCTCGTCCTTGACTCTTTTTCCTTCTGCTTCCGGTCAGAAGACGCGTAGTCGGTAACATACCAGCCCGTTCCTTTCAGGACAAATGAGGTCTGGGATATCAACTTATGAAGCGGCCCTTCGCATGCGGTGCAGAGAGTGAGCGGTTCATCGCTGAATTTCTGCATCACTTCATAATGCTTGCCGCAGTTCATGCATTCATACTCATAAATAGGCATATTCAGAAACCTCCCTGCAAAATTGCAATTTCTATTATAACACAGATTACTTTACGGAGAGGAGAGGTATTTTTTCACGCACTTCGGCATGGTGAATAACCTCCGGTGTGTTTCGGCATCATAATATGCGAGGCCTCCGAGTTTTCTTTCCTTGATCCTTTTCTCCAGGATGTGTGTGGTCAGTCTTGCCGGATTATACCTTCCGGAACACATGATAAAAGACCATAAGGCACTGAAACTCGGGATATATTCATAATATAAGTTTACGCGTGGAAATATTTTATTGAGAGTAAAATAAATCTTTCTCGACAGAGACTGCTTCGCCGTATAGGAAACTTCGGTAGCGTGGGTAACAAAAATGCCGTTCTTTTTCAGGACATTTCTTACAAGGGCATAGAACTCTTTTGTATAGAGCTTCCACCCCGGACCTTTCTCGACAGGATCGCTGATATCGCCGAGAATCACGTCGAATCTTTGTTTCGTCTCTTTCACATAGCGGACTGCATCGTCAAATACAAGCTCGACGGCTGGATTCTTAAATGAACCTCTATGCCACGAGTCGAGATAGCGCTGACAGAACCGAACAAATTCCTTGTCGATGTCTACCATTACAACCCTGATGACGTAAGGATGCCTGAGGACCTCCCGCAGCGTTGCTCCCTCACCACCACCGAGAATCAGTACGTTCTCAGGACGGGGATGGGTTATCATCGTAGGATGGACAAGGGCTTCATGGTAGATAAATTCATCTGCTTCCGCCGACTGGATCTTGTCATCGAGCACCACCATGCGGCCAAGGTGATTGGTGTCGATTAGTTCTACCGTCTGTATGCCGGTCTTCGCTGCAAGAACACGTCTTTTGACTCTGTGGCGGATCTGTCTGTATTCACTCTCGGCGTCAACAAACCAGTCATGGACAGTGCCTTTCTTTTGCTTCATGCCTTATATGCATTCCCTCTCAGAATAAATCCGGGAAGGGTCTGTTCTTACCACTTGAGCTTTCCGTGCATCAATTTCTCGTAAAGCCTTGGCGTCACGAACGCCTGCCGGTGGACCTCGTCATCATAATAATTCGTTTCTATCTGAAAGGTATTCCTTATTTCACGCGGTGATGTCCCTTTTGTTGCAACAGCAAAGGCCCACCAGTTCCCCGGATAGGTGGCAATGGAGGTAGTATAGAGATCGACGACCGGGAATATCTCCTTCAGTGTTTCCTGTATTTCGATAACCATATCCTTATGGAAATGGAGAGATTCCGTATGCGTAACAAACATGCCCTGATCGGTAAGACAGTTTTTTACGTTTCTGAAAAATTCAGCAGTGAAAAGGCTCCGGGCAAATCCTATGATATCGGTAGAATCGATGATGACTGCGTCTATATCCGAGGCTTTCTGTTTCGCTAAAAATTCAGCGCCGTCCATAATCCTGATCTCCACCCGCGGGTCATCAACCCCCGATGACACGGACGGGAAGAACTGCCGTGAGATATTGATCACCTCTTCGTCAATTTCAATAAAAAATATCTTCTCAACACTTTTATGTTTTAAGACCTCCCTCACCACACCGCCATCGCCTCCCCCGATAACCACAACCTTCCTGGGGTTCGGGATCGAATGCAGCACTATATGGGTCAGCATCTCGTGATAAAAGAACTCGTCCCGTTCGGTCATCTGCACGACCTCATCAAGGATAAGCATCTTTCCATAATGAGGGTTACTCACGACCATTATTTCCTGAAACCTGCTTTTTCCCTTATAGAGGATCTCCTCGACTTCGTAACAATATTCGACCGGGGCATAGGGAGCCTTCTCAAAAAACCTGATCATTTCTCGTCCTTTCAGTACAGGAAAATATTTTCCCTGTTAAATTAAAATCGTTCTCGGTATTGAGAACCCGTTGAACTCCGAAGCATACGATATCGTATAAGCGCCACTCGAAAGGATAAGCATAATATTCCCGATATTCGGCTCGGTCAGGGTGACATTCTTGTCGATCACATCAAAGCTGTCGCAGCTTGGTCCTGCTATTGTCCATTGTTTCTTGTTTGCAGCCTGGTTCAGGCTCTCGACGAGGTAGCTGTATTTGATTCCCCCCACACTCTCCATGAGCCCATTAAATACCCCTACGTCCAGATACAGCCAGCTTTCGTCGCCTCTCTGCGCTTTCCCGATGACCGACGTCACCAGAATACCTGCATCTCCAACTACTGCCCTTCCCGGTTCTATAAAAATGTCGGTATGTTCCGGGAATTTTCCGTACAGAAGGGCGCTTACATTCTTTTCAATCGCTTCGATGCTCACCACATTCTTTCGGTATTTTATAGGATATCCACCGCCGATATTCAGCATCTTCAGGGTTATCCCTTCCTTTTCGGCCCTTTCCCATAAATTCTTCGTTTTATCAAGCGCGATATTCCAGTTGTAGATATTCGTACATTGTGAGCCGACGTGGAAGGTAATTCCCACTGGGTTCAGCCCCTTCTCCTTTGCATAACACAATAACGCGAGCGCCTCATCGAGTTCGACCCCGAATTTCTTGCTGAGCGGCCATTCACTTCCCTCATTAGGAACCGAAAGTCTGACATATACCCTGGAGTCCGGGATGTACCGCACGAGTTTTTCCACTTCATCGACAGAATCAAACGCAAACAGGCGGACACCATATGATGCAGCCATTTTGAGAAATTTCAGCGATTTTACCGGGTTGCTCGATATTATTCTTTCAGGATCTACATTGAGCTGCGCAAGGATTTCGAGTTCACCCTCGGACGCGATTTCAAACCCTGTTCCTAGCCCGCTCAGCAGCCTCAGTATCTCAATATCCGGGTTTGCCTTGACCGCATAAAAGACCCGCGCATTCCTGATGGCACGGCCTATCATGGATATTTTCTGCCTCACCTTATCGGTATCGATAAGGAGAAAAGGCGTCTCCCGCTCTTCCCTGTCAAGATACTGCAACACCTTGAACAGTGAAGACTCCGGGATGATGCCTGCATGAGCTTTTTCTATCTTGAATGATCGTACCATGAGAATTTTTATTTAACGGTATTTGGAGAGAATTTGCAACAGTATTTTGATGCTGCTCAGTGTCCTTTTCGCGAACGGGACAGTTTCTTTGCAGTACCCCTCACCCCTTCGGAGACATTCCTGTTTTTTTCGAGTATCGAGAGATCTCTTGTCTTCAGTTCACTTAAAAGCGGCAGGGCGACTCCCGTCGGAGTCTTCGGGTTCGTCACGAGGGCGAGAATAATGCTGTAGTTTTTCATCCATTCTCTCTTCTTTGTTATTTTTCTGAGCGCTTCATCCGAGATAGAGCGGGACCGGGCAATAATTTCAACTTCCTGATCAGTGATTTTTGGGTTTTCGAGAACAGTCAGAGAAACTTCCTTGTTTGGATCTCTGAGGAGGAGGGACCTTATCTCCTTCCCTCCGCGGAGGGCGAGATGAATCCGTTCGGATACATTAAGTTTCTGGATCTTCTGGAGGATGGTCTGTGTGCGCTGTTCCTGGGTCTTCTGAGGTTTCGCTATTTCAGTTTTCGGTCTTACCGGAACATGGAGGATATCTGAGATCATCTGCCTGACGGTATCCGGAGTCTCCGGGTGGTCATTTAAAATCCTCAGCACCTCGGGACGGTTCTTGTTTGCGTTCGCGATTTCCTCAAATATAGAATCATCCGGTGCGTCCTCGATGAGCAGTTCTATGGCCATGACAGAAGCAGTCGACAGGTCCAGGCTTAAAAGAATCCTATCTTCCATATGCCCCCTTCTTCATAAATATGAAATACTCAATATTTCCCTTTTGCCCTGCAACAGGAGACTCGAATATGCCGGTTGTTTCGAGCCCGGATAATTCAAGCGTTTCCCTGACCTGGTTCACCGCAGAAAGTCTTTTCTCCTTATCTCTTATTATACCGCCTTTCCCTACCTGACCCTTTCCGACCTCGAACTGCGGTTTTATAAGCGCGAGAACTTCACCTCGTTCTTTGAGAAATGCCATTACCGGAGGGACGACCTTGCCGAGGGAAATGAATGATACATCAATGGCGGCCACGTCTACACTACGGTTTTTCAGCTCTTCAAAGTCCTTCCCCGAAAACCCCTTTTTCCCTCCGGTCCCTGATTCCTCTGCTCCAAAAAACTCCTGATCAAGATACCGTATGTTGGTTCTTTCCATCACCACCACTCTCGGGTCGTTCCTGAGAGACCATGCAAGCTGTCCATATCCTACATCAATACAGAATAGCTTCTTTGCTCCCCTTTTCAAAAGGCAGTCTGTAAAACCGCCGGTCGATGATCCGACGTCCATGACTACTTTCCCTTCAACATCTATCTGAAAATAATTTAACGCGGCTTCAAGTTTTAGCCCACCCCTGCTTACAAAGGGGATGCCATCCCCGGTAAGCGTTATTTGTGAAGTACCATGAACAAATGTGCCGGCTTTCGTTATGCGCTCACCGTTCACGAGAATTTTGCCCTCCATTATCAGAGCTCTCCCCATCTCACGGCTCTTCACAAGGCCTCTTGCGACTAGCAGGGTGTCCAGTCTCTCTTTCAAAGGCTGAATGAAGGCTCTTTGTGAAGTGACAGCACAGCCTGGTATATTCCCTCTTCGTCGAGGCCGTACTTCTTTCTCAAATCGTTCTGGTGCCCGTGTTCTATAAATACGTCGGGGATACCGATCCGCCTTACCCGCACCTGATTGAGTTCTATTTCATTGAAAAACTCAAGGACAGCGCTTCCGAACCCGCCCTTTAATACGTTCTCTTCTATCGTGAGCATTTTCGGTACAAGAGACGCTATATTCGATATAAGCCTCCGGTCAATGGGTTTGATGAACCGTGCGTTGACAACCATTACATCGACATCATCTTTTTCGAG
>JAKLQR010000214.1 GCA_022013235.1 Thermodesulfovibrionales bacterium
GAAAAGCAGTATCAGGGTGAAAAATATTATTCACATACAACAGCAAAATAGAATCTAACCCGTTCTGTTTGCAAATGAGTTCATCGTATATCCCGTTCCATAATAGGTCTTCATGGGCAACGAAATCATATTAAACGTTAAAAACCTGAGTATAAGGTTAGACGGCCACAATGTTATAGAAAATCTCTCTTTTCAGGTAAAAAGTGGAGACGCAATTACCATTTTAGGGCCGAATGGCGCCGGGAAGACAGTTTTACTCAGAACTCTGTTGGGTCTGTTGCCTCATGAAGGAGCAATAGAATGGAAGTCAGGGATTAAACTTGGATATGTTCCTCAAAGATTACCATTCATAAAGGATATCCCGTTAAGCGTGAACGATTTTTTCAAACTGAAGAAATCTTCTGAAAGAGAAACAAAAGAAATTTTAGATTCTGTTGGATTCCGGGAGGATTTGATAAAGAAAAAAATAGGCGATTTATCTTCAGGACAATTTCAGAGGGTCTTGATAGCATGGGCTCTTATCAAAAACCCGCAGGTCTTGCTTTTTGATGAGCCTACAACCGGTATTGATATAAGCGGCGAGGAGACAGTCTATAGTCTTTTAGCAAGGTTAAAGCAGGAAAGAAATCTGACAATGCTCTTGATTACCCATGACTTGAGTGTTGTATACAAGTTTTCAACTGATGTTATTTGTTTAAACAAACACCTGGTATGTTATGGCCCTCCCCAGAAGGTCTTAACCCTCGAAAATCTGCGGCAACTTTTCGGCGAAGAAGTAAAATTTTATCAACATAGACACGGTTGACAATATGAGGGATCAATTTATTTTAAGCCTGATCACTGGAATTTTCATCGGGGGTGCATCCGGATATTTAGGATCTCTGATGTTAAGCAAAAGAATGGCTCTGGTGGCAGGTCCCCTTGGCCATTTAACGCTGCCGGGAATAGCTCTTGCCTTGCTTTACGGTTTTAATGTCTCTTTAGGCGCATTTCCTTTCGTTATCTTAGGGATAATCCTCATATGGTTATTTGAGATAAGAACGAAATTGCCAATGGAGGCCCTGACCGCTATTGTTTTTTCCTCAGGGGTGGCCGTTACTTTCTTATTTTTACCGATTGAACAGGCAGAAACAGCCTTGGTGGGCGATATTTCCCGGGTGACTTTTTGGGAAGCAGTTGTCTCTCTCATCGTAACCTCTTTGCTTGTCTTAGTAGTAAAAAAAATTTATTCAGGAATGGTCCTCATTAATATTTCCGAAGACCTGGCCAAATCTGAGGGCATGAATGTCAGGAAATACAATCTTGTTTATTTAATCTTGATTGCAATTATTGTTGCATTAGGTGTGAAAATGGTCGGCGGCCTTTTAACTGCGGCATTAGTGGCAATTCCTGCTTCCGCTGCTCGAAACATAAGCGGAAAATTAGCTCATTATGCCTTCGGGGCAATGATTATTGGAGCGATCTCTTCTCTTCTCGGTATTGTATTCGCTGCGATATCGGGACTGCCTCCCGGTCCTTTGATTATTTTGGCAAATATGTTTCTGTTTCTGATTTCGATTGTTTTTAAAAGATGAGGAAGAAGTAATGCGTAAAAACAAAATAAAAAAATAGCCAAAGGAGGACGAAGATGGCTAAGAAACTGGTTATCGATGAAGAGTTATGTGAAGGCTGTGAGACATGTGTTTCTTTGTGTCCGGATGTATTTGAAATGACATCTGACGCGAAAGCAAGGGTTAAAAGCAATGATGCCTGTGACTCATGCAATTGCCAGGAGGCGATTGATTCCTGCCCTGTCGGAGCGATCAAGTGGGAATGACTTGGAAGGGCCAGCGCAGACGTGTCTCACCCAATCCGGATCTGTAAGAAGGGTATTCCAACGGGGAACACGGGTCTGAATCACTCATGTAGCAGTATATTCAGGGTGAGCTTGCGAGAGGCGAAATAAAGAACCGTATAGGGAGGGAGAGCAGATGGAAAAGGATGAAACACCTCTGAACCATTCAACAGATGACGATCAGGAAATATCTGCAGAGCAGAGAGCATATATCAAGAAAATGCTTGAAAGACTTATGGAGCTTGGTATCGGAGCAGTCTACGGAGATGAAGAGAACGACAACGAAGTGATGATTGATCACCGGGGAAGACTCTCCCTCTGCAGGGCAGTCTGCTGCAGTTTTATTTTTGCCCTTACAAAAGAAGAAGTGCAAAAAGGACATATACAATGGAATCCGAAACGCCCCTATTTTATTGCCAGGGATGAAAATGGATTTTGCACGCATTTAGACAGGAAAACTTTAATATGCAGCATTTGGGAAGAACGTCCCCAGAGATGCCGTCAATATGATTGCAGGCAAGACCCTAATGTGTGGATAGACTGGGAGAAACAAGTTATGAATCCAAATGCTTTTGACCATCTCCTGAAAAAATAGTTCATAAAGCAAAAGTATCTGCTGACAGGAATGAATACATCATATGATCTGAGTTTCCGGCGCGAGCTGTTCTCAAGCACAAGGTGAAGATCAGCGTGCAGACTGCTTGCCCAGGGCTTGCAACTGATATATGATTAAGGACAATTATTTTGCCGGGAGCAGAAGATGGAGTGTATAAGTTAGAATTAAAAAGGATAGTTTCCTTTTTGAGAATTTAATATCATTATACTCACGAAGCGAGGAGAATTATGGAATTGGATGAAGTTATCATAACGAAGGCGATTGTTGACCGGTTCTGCAAAAAGCTGACCGCTCATCTCGAAAACGATATCGCGATTGTGGGCGGTGGGCCTTCGGGGCTAGTTGCGGGCTATCATTTGGCCAGGGCAGGGAAAAAAGTCGTTCTGTTCGAACGCAAACTGAGTGTGGGTGGAGGGATGTGGGGAGGCGGTATGTTATTCAACGAGATCGTGGTTCAGGAAGCCGCACTCCCAATAATGAACGAATTCGGGATTTCGTGCCGGGAGTTTCAAAAAAACTACTATACTGTGGATTCCGTAGGGGCGATCTCTACTCTCATTTCCAAAGCTGTACAGGCAGGCTTAACAGTTTTCAACGGTATCACGGCCGAGGATGTCTTAATGCGTAAGTCAAGGGTAACAGGCCTGGTACTGAACTGGTCTGCAGTAGAGATAGCACGGCTTCATGTCGACCCATTGGCTGTTCGTGCGCATTATGTTGTGGATGCGACAGGGCATGAAACCGCGGTGGTCAGGCTGGTACAAAATAAAGTGCCGGGGAAGCTGAAAACTCCCAGCGGGAAAATCGAGGGGGAGAAATCGATGTGGTCGGATAAGGCCGAAAGCCTGACGCTCAGGAATACAAAAGAGGTGTTTCCGGGTTTATATGTAACCGGAATGGCAGCAAATGCAACGTTCGGAGGTCCCCGCATGGGTCCGATTTTTGGAGGGATGCTCCTTTCCGGGGAAAAAGTGGCAAACATGCTCCTGCGTATACTCTCCCCCAAATCCAGATAAGCAGTGAACTGAGGAAAGGTTTTTTAAATCTCAATAATGGTTCCGGTGTGCAGATGCTGCAGCTTCTCTCCAAGCACACTCTTGAGAACAGCATACGCTTTTTGGCCTGTGCAATGTCCTGTATAGACCGACTGAACCGGATAATCGAGAATTTTCCTCGCGAGGTTCTGAATTTCACTTTTGCTTCCTGCCATGGTGTTGCGCCGCGACAGGCCTATTAAATGGAAACCGCCTATGACTGCCTTAATGGGGATTCCGTTAAATTTCTTTGCGACTGTATCGATCATGTTGAGCATGCCGCTATGGGAACAGCCTGTAAAGACTACCAGTTCCCCGTTCTCTTTGATAGCAATAATAAGTTCATGTGCAAAATTGTCCAGACGCCAGTGTGGTCCTCTCTTTACATATAAATATCTGTTGCCTTTAGGTTTCGGATATGCATTTCCAATATTGGTAAAAGCATATACATCGGGAAGAATTTCGGTGAATTCATCAATGAATGCAAACCTGGTGGGATATATCTTGGACAAATGTTTCTCTAGACCGATGGATCTTTTCCGGAATAAAAGAGCTTTAAAGTAACACTCTCCGTCCGGTGGTTTTTTGAGATATACCTTTGCATCCGAATTCAACGCGAAAAAAAGTGGTAACCCTCCGCCATGATCATAATGGTGGTGGGACAATACGGCCGCATTCACCGTGCTCAGATCGATTTCCAGCCTTTCTGCATTTTGAGAAAATGAATCTGAAGCGCCTGTGTCAAACAGGATCGTTTTTTGATGGAAGGATATGTGCAGGGATAATCCATGTTCAGCGTTCAGACCATCTTTGTCATCTGACCGTGTATTCTCAATCAGGGTGGTGATTCTCATAACGCGCGTTCCCTTTTTAAACCTGTCAGTGGCTTAATGTCCAGAATTGGTGTCCTATCCACCATATCCAGACCTGTTACATAAAGAATATGTTCTTCTCTATCAACGACTCTCAAAACTGACATGCCTATAGGGTTGGGTCTCATTGGTGAACAGGTACTGAAGACGCCAAGGCGCTTGTTGTGATGGGGCGGTGACTGGATGAGATGGTCTAACGTGAACTCCGGACTTTGATGAAAATAAAAAATTACCATTATATCCTGTCCCTTTTGAATATCCTTCAGGCCTTTCATATACTCTTCATCAATTATTATCTTCCCCGCAACATTGGAAATTGTCCAATGCCGGGGAACTGTCGGGGAATCAGTTTTTATAAAACCTATCGTCCTGAATTGGATGTTCATAAGGGTTCTTACCGTCTAACAGCGTCCTATTTCATTGATACTAAGAAGTGCATAAGTAAGACTACATCCCCCTCACCCTTGCCCTCTCCCTCCAGGGGAGAGGGAACTTGACGAACTCCCCTCCCTTGAGGGGAGGGGACAAAGGGGAGGGTGTGAGAATATGTATCCTTACTTATAGCCGTCTTAGTAACTATATCATAATATACTGTTTGAACAGGGGAATCAGAGCTTTGTTTCTATAAAGGATAGCTTGCTATTATTACGGGCATATGCTTATAATAAAACTACATGCCAAGACCGAGGAAATGCAGAGTTGTTCAATGCAGACCTGATGCGACATATTTCAAACCGAGGGGAATACCATTGATTGATCTTATGGAAGTGTCAATTTCCTTGGATGAGATAGAGGCTATAAGGCTTGCTGATTATGAACGACTTTACCATGAAGATGCAGCAAAAACGATGAACATTTCACGGCAGACCTTTGGAAGGATTCTCAAGGATGCGCGCAGAAAGGTTTCAGAATGCCTGATTGAAGGAAAGGCATTAAGAATAGATACAAAAAAGGAGGAAGGGCAATGAAGGTGTGTTTTCCGGTAGCAGAGGTAAATGGAGTTGCGAGTGAGGTGTATGGACATTTCGGTTCGGCGCCGGCGTTCGTTATCGTTGAGACTAACGACAATAAGGTGACCACAATTAATAACGACGATCAGCATCATGCGCAGGGCGCATGTAATCCGCTGAAAAAATTCAATAATCACCAGGTGGATGCACTTGTAGCCGCCGGCATTGGAATGGGGGCTTTGAATGTTTTAAACCAGTCCGGTATTAAGGTCTTTCAGGCACAAGCTCCAACGGTGAGAGAGAATATTGCTTTACTGAAAGCAGGGAATCTGCCCGAGTTTACTTCCCAGCATACCTGTGCAGGTCATGGTCATGGTGGAGGGTGCGGACATTAAAAGAAGTTGTTCTGTATTTCCTCAATCCGTACAGTGCATGAATGCGAAGTTTTCTGTCATTCCTTATGGAAACAAGGATCTAAAAGAAATGACCAGTTGATTTTGCCCCGGCGAATGGCCTGTGGCGACCCATTGGGTGCGGCAATAACAATATAAGACTGTATGCAAAAAGGAGGTTATTATGGCAAAGGGAAAGAAAAGGATAGCAATCATTGCATGCAAGAACATTAAGGGCGTCAGTTGTGTGGGCGGATGTCTGAAATGTTTCAAAGGGATATCGGAGAGAGCCGGTGAGTATGAGCGCTGGAAGGATTATGATGTTGAAGTTATAGGGATGGATGATTGCGGCGGCTGCCCTGGAGTTATTATGCCCAAGCTCTTTCTTATGATGGATATGGGAAAGCTCTATGACAGAGATTTTGATGCTGTTCATCTTGGCACCTGTATTATGAAAGCGACACAGACAGCCAAATGCCCCATCGAAGTTGAAAAACTAAAAAATATGATTGAAACGAAAATGGGGAAAGAGGTTATTCTGGGAACACACGCTTATTAAAATTCATACCATTTACTAAATAATTTCCATTTACCCTTTATTGAATGTCTCTTGATTGAATACCTGTATGGAGCCTGTGCAGGTATCATTATCCTGCTGTGAGGGGTCGAACTTTCGCTTTCCTCATATCCCGATATGACATTGGACCCTTGTCCCGAAACCAGAGGCGGTTATTGCACATCCTTTCGATAAGGTAATTTATCGTTATTTCCATGTGTTATAATTTTAGAATCTATGGGGAGACAAAAGAGCCTTTCGGGATCGAGAACCGTGATACAATCTCCGGCAGTTCATGCAGTATCTCTGCACCTTTTTCTGTGTAATGTTGCTTTATTCTAAACAAGGGTATCTTTTTGGATCAGAGTTGCGGAAGCCGGGCTTTGTATCGGAAAAAAAAAGACATCAGAGATTGATTCGACGCCGGGAAAAAAGTTATTGACTTTTTCACAAAACGTATGATAACTTTCCTAACCGTACCATATAGGTCCTAAATTCATAGATAATAAGAACGATACATTTTTGTTAAAGTGTCCTGTACATAGAGCATTTGCTATTCATAAGTTGTATTATAAAAACTATTCAGTAAAAATTATTTCTTAGAAAAGGGAAGATTATGAATGGTTCAGCAAACTGGGATTGGGATACAAAAGAAAAATTAGTTGCAAACATAAATGACTGGAAAAAGAAGTTTATTGACATCCGTGAATTAACCCCCTCTGATGACGGTGAAAAGATAGCCGCCGTAGTCCAGCCCGAAAAAGGAAGATTCACCACCATCGTAAACGGTGAGATATGGGAAGAGACGTTTGAGAGAGTATACTCATTGAAATTCAAGCCTGATAATCAACTCATATCATTAACCTATAGAGATTATATATGGGCATTAGCTGTTGATCATGAGATGTGGGAGGAAACATTCGATTTCATATGGAACTTATCGTTAACCCAGGATGGCCAGGGTATCGCCGTTAGTATTAAACGGGACCCGCAACTCGGTGCTGCGATAAATGGACAAGTATGGGAGGCATTGTTTGCCGATGCAAGGCATCTTGCCGTCAGCCCTGATGGAAAGAGGACGGCTTCCTGTATTCAGATAAAACCCATGAAAACATTAGATATTTTTACTTACCAACAGGGCATATGGACTGTTGCGGTAGACGGAACCCCTTGGGAGAATAAGTTCTGGACCATATGGGCGCCTGTATTCAGCCCTGATAGTAACCATGTGGCTGCTTGCGTTAGGACCAACTTCGCACAATACAATATTGCTGTCGACGGAAATACATGGGAAGGGCCCTTCGGGTTAGTTTGGGATCCAATTTTTAGGCCGAACAGCAATGATGTGGTAGCTCCTGTCAGAACACCAAAAGGCACTACACTCGCAATGAATGGGAAGCCGATTTGGGGGTTTTTCTCCAATGTATGGCGCCAGAAATATAGTCCCGATGGCCAGAAACTCGCTGCTGTTGTCGCAAAATTCCCGGTGTGGACAATAGCGGTAGATGATAAACCCTGGGACGTAACTTTCAGTGAAGCAGTTCTCACGCCGGTCTTCAGTCCGAACAGCAAAAGGGTGGCAGCAGTTGTAAAAGATAAGAACAGGTGGACTGTAGCTGTCGATGGTACACCTTGGCATGAAAAATTCGACAACGTCTGGGATCCCGTTTTTAGTCCCGATAGCGACAAAGTTATAACCAAGGCGGAAAGAAACGGCAAGTTTTATATAGTTATTGACGGCAAGGTCGGCAAAAAAGGGTATGAATTTCTCTGGAATCCTGTATTAAGCTCTGACGGCAAGAAATTATTGATACGCGGTGTAGACGGCGGAAAATATTATCGAAGAGTGACTCCGGTTAACGAAATTTAGATAGAGGAGTATGCCATGTACGATTTTATAAGAGATCTTACGTTATATAATTTCGTGAGAGGTCCATTGGTTTGGATCGCATTTCTCGTATTTATCGGAGGGAGCATTTATCGGATACGCGGGATGGTTTTACTGGCGAAAAAGGAGAAAGTTGTATTTCCCTATATGAATTTGAAACATTCCTTACGTTCTCTATTGCACTGGGTGATCCCCTTTGCCAGTGTTAACTGGAGGAGGCGTCCTGTCATTACAACGATAACATTTCTTTTCCATATAGGGCTTGTTATTCTCCCTATCTTTCTTCTTGCACATAATGTCCTTATCTATGAATCCTGGGGTATAAACTGGTGGACTGTTTCTGAGGGACTTGCTGATATCATGACAATAATTGTTATTGGCTGTTGCATGTTCTTTCTCTTGAGAAGGATATTCGCCCCTGAGGTCCGTTTCGTTACGAGTGCTGATGATTATCTCTTGCTCGCCATAGCGTTTCTGCCTTTTCTCTCCGGTTTTCTTGCATATCATCAGTGGTTATTGCCGCACAAAATAATGGTTATCCTTCACATGATTTTTGGGTCACTTATGCTGATAGCAATCCCATTTACAAGATTAACGCATATTGTTTATTTCTTTCTGACGAGGGCATATATGGGTTCTGATCAGGGGTTCCGTCATTCCAAGGATTGGTAAATACGTTATGGAGGATATACATGGCTGAAACAGGTACAAAAGAAAAGGTTAAGCCTAAAGACTGGCTTAAGCTAAAGAGAAAACCGGTTGCTGATCCGGGCTTTGATGTAACTGTACAGCAACTTACCCCGGAGAAGATAGAAAAAACAATTAATGCTGTTTTAAACATGGGGAAAAATGCTGCAAGATTCATGGCGCCTTTAGAAACCTGTATCCATTGCGCGCTCTGTTCAGATGCATGCCACTGGTACCTTTCTCATGATAAAGACCCTACCTATGCACCTGTTGCGAAAGTAAAATTGACCCTATGGGAGATGATCAAAAGAAAAGGGAAAGTGAGCCCTGAATTTATGAAGCAGGCCGCGAGGATTGCCTTTTGTGAATGCAATCTCTGCCGTCGGTGCAGCATGTATTGCCCTTTTGGTCTGGATATCGCATTCCAGATAGGAATGGTGCGACGCATATGTTTTATCCTTGGTC
>JAKLQR010000023.1 GCA_022013235.1 Thermodesulfovibrionales bacterium
AAGCTGCGCAGACATCGGGGTTGACCTGTTTCAGCGCATTGGCTACTGCTTCATTTCCGGTAACAGCAACAATTTCTGCCATTACTTCTCCTCCTCAACCATAATAATCGCTTTATTGCCTTTTTTACCGGGGCATTCAAGGGCGCATATTCCACATCCTTTACAGTAGTCATAATCGAACTCAGCACGCTTTCCGTCTTTTACCTTGACTGCCATATCAGGGCAATAGATCCAGCAAAAGAGACACTGGATACAGTTTTCTTCTATCCATACCGGCTTTAAGGATCGCCATGAGCCTGTTTTAAATTTTACTGAACTGCCTGCCTCGGTTATTACTGCCCCGGGGGTAACCTCTTTCCAGTTTTTGAGTTTCATCCTTCCCTGACCTCCTCATACCCACGTCTCGCTGCCTCCATGTTGCCGTCGATGATCTTTTGTGAAAATTTTTTCCCGAAACTCTTCCTGACATCTTCAAGGAGGTGTTCGAGGGTCACGAGTCCTGTCACTTTACAGATCGCTCCAAGCATGGGTGCATTCGGAAGCGCTCTTCCAATACACTCCATCGCAATTTTCGTGGCGTCTATGGTAAATACCTTTTGTCCCTGCGGAGCGTTCAGCTTGGTCCTTATTTCCCCCGGTTCTTTGGAAGAGTTCACGACAAAAATTGCAGACTCGGTAGAACCTTCGGCAACATCAATTGCATCAATTAATGTAGCATCAACAACACTGACAACCTGGGGCTTGAGAACCGGACAATGCATTCTGAGCTCATGTGAACTGATTCTGTTGTATGCCCTTAAAGGAGCTCCGGCCCTTTCCGGCCCATATTCGGGGAATGCCTGGACATGTCTGCCACCGCTCAGGCAGGCATCTGCGAGCACTTTCGCAGCAGTGACAGTTCCCTGCCCCCCTCTTCCATGCCATCTAATTTCTAACATATCAGCCATTATTGTCCTCCGCAATTCTAGAGAAAGTCTTATATTTTAGCATAAACAGCGTCCGGATTCGCTGAATTTTCTGTTTTCAGGGAAAACGCACTATAACATACACAAAAAACTTTACTTATTCAATCAGAGTGTTGCTTCTGTAAAACATTTCAGTGAGGAGCGGCAATCGAAAAATTCCGGCTGGGATGCGGTTTCATAATTGGGAGTCCGGTCATTCCGGCGCCGAACCTGTTTCGGGGGGTAAAATCGTTCACTGGCTGTAGTATGAATGACAGTGTATAAAAAAAGAACACGCTATTGTTGGCTGGCTTCTGTATTCAAATCAGCGGTACCGGCAGAATATTCACACCGCTATACGCTATACCGCTACCGCTGCCACCGCCTCTTTAAGCCATGAGAGCCTTCTCCCTTTCAGGACAGAGGCATTCACTGACTCTATGAATTCATGCGGAGATAACTCAAACCCTTCTTTCCTTGCAAACGGGCTGAATGTGAGTTTTGGTTTTCCTTTGGATAACTTCTTAATTTCCGCATCGGTCGGTTTTTTTATCGCAGGTTTTATTATCTTCGAAAGGGCTATAAGAATATCTCTGTGGCTTTTTGTAAGTCCCATGGGCTCAATTGCCTGATGGACGTGCTTGAATCTTCCAAGGTAGTCTATCATGGTGCCTTCAGTCTCGAAAGAAGTCGTTGAAGGAAGCACAATATCTGCCTGTTCCGCAAGGTCGGTAAAATGAGAATTTTGAACGACGAGGAACTCTGCAGCCGGTCTTTTGCTGAGGGGCACTTCTCCGATTGCGTACAGAACTTTCATGCGGTCATTCACCATCTCTTTGTAGGTTTTCCCTTCTGTTGACAACCCGGCAAGGGCTATGCCTCTTGCATTGCTTTCCAGTCCGACCGCAATTACTTTCCCCTTAATCAGGGCGATATTCGCAGTTGCGTCAAAAAGTGACGGGGCTGTAAACAGGCGGGGACTGTCGGCCTCTGCGATCAATTTAGCGGCCTTCTCCAGGTCTTCTGTAATCTCTGCATCCCTGACTGCGGATTTCAGCTGTTTGTCCGCTTTGAGTCCCCTGTCAATCAGTGCCTTTGCGATTCCCTTCAGGATTTGGACTTCATCCCCTTTCAGGCTCAAAACCGCTACTTCTTCAATTCTGGTATCCGAGGAATTTATTACGATGAGTTTACCCCCTCTGTTCACCCTCTTTCTTATAGAGGCATCAAGCGCAGGCAATGCCCTGTTCCACTGGGACGGATTCAGCCCGACGAGGACGATAAGGTCAGAATTTGTAATAAGAGCTGACTGCGAATCCGCAAGGGAACGGACGTCGGCATAAAGGCTCAAAGTTGTATCGAAGTTCCTGGTCTTCACCACATTTTTTGCGAATTTCTTGAGGGTCAACGCATCTTCATTCAGGATCCCTGCGGTACTGATAAACCCTATATTCTTGCCTGCTTCCTTGAGCTTCCCTGCGACTATACCGAGGGCGTCTTTCCATGTCGTCTCCCTCAGTTCACCCTTCACTCTTTTCAGGGGGCTGGTGAGTTTTGTCCTTTCCTCGATGCAGTCATACCCGAATCTTCCATACGCGCAGATATATTTCTTTGAAGAACCCGGTTTTTCTCCGGCATTGATTTTCTGGATACTGTCGTCTTTCACGCTTACGAGGATATCACAGCCGCTGCCACAGAGAAGGCATACAGACTGTATCTTTTTGTATTCCCACTCGCGTCCTTTCCTCCATCTGTCAGCCTCGGGGAGGGCGTTCACAGGGCATGCGTCTATGCAGCTTCCGCAGAACGTACATCCGGACTCTCTGAGAGACTTGTTGTATGCAGTACCGATCTCGGCGTTGATCCCCCTGCCGATAAAATCAAGAACATTCGTCCCCTGCTCTTTGCACACCCGGACACAGCGTCCGCAGAGTATACAGTATTCCGGGTCCCTCCTGATAAAAGGATTGATCTGATCGATCGGGTACCCCATCTTTTTCCTTGTGAATGAGGTCCCTTTCAGTTCATATTCATATGCATATTCCTGAAGCTTGCAGATTCCCGCTTTTGTGCATGTCATGCAATCAAGCGGATGGATGGCAAGGATTAAATCGAGGATAAACC
>JAKLQR010000215.1 GCA_022013235.1 Thermodesulfovibrionales bacterium
ATTCACCATTGACGCATCCCCGGCGAAAGAATATCCAGATGAAGGATTGGCAATCATACTTACAGAGTTTTTGGTTATAGACGGAATCCCTGAAAACCGACGTTATTGCATTGTAGAGAAACAAAAAAACCTTACACACTTTATGATGGTGACTGTGCAAACGTGGCTATTAGGAAACCACTGCTTGGCGATTAGCCGAAGCTTATCACCATCATAGAATGTATAAAGTTTTTCCTAATACTTTTGTTCGCACGTTGGATGATTTAATTGTCTGACTTCACTCTAACAGATACCGGAAATCTGTCAAGAGGGGTTATTCACAGTCCTAAAAAAAGCCTTATTTAAGCTTTATTTATTGCAGTTTGTAAAACAGGATTTTTGGGAGGGATTAATTCTGAGCATCTAATTTAACGACATTGAAATCTAAATCAGCGGGCTGACTCTCAAAGCTTTTCATGCGATATTTACATCTTTCGTTACGGCATTCATAGACTATCCATGAACCATCAAGGTCTTCTTTTTCTGATATCGCATACATGTAATATCCACACTTTGGACATATATCCCCTTGTGCCATATGAAACACCTCCTTCTATTCATAAATAATATTTTGAAAGCTGCTTTTACAATACCATGTTGTCAAACAAGGTCAAGAACATAGTAGACAACTCAGGTGTCCGTTGACAACATGGAGTGACCCCCATTGGCTAGACACAAAGTGCTTGTGAGGTTAGCAGGGTCTGACGGTTGTTGTCTTTTCTTGCCACCAGTAATTCATATTCGTTTGGTGGACAATAGCCCAATGCCGAATGCAGTCGTTTTTCATTGTACACGTCTTCGATAAAATAGGGAATTCGTTTCTTTACATCCTCAAAGGTCTTATAGTCCCATAGATATACCTCCTCGCTCTTTAGGGTTTTGATAAAGCTCTCAGCCCAAGCATTATCGTAGGGATTCCCTTTCCGTGACATGCTTATCTGAAAGTTGGAGGCTTTGAGATCATCCACGTACGTGTGCGACGCATACTGCACACCCCTGTCTGAATGGTGAATGCAGCCCTTTGGAGGACATCTCGTCTCAATCGCCATCCGTAACGCTGCTCTGGTCAATTCCGTATCGATCCTCACGGAGATCGCCCAGCCGACAACTTTCCGTGAGAAGACATCAAGGATGACCGCCAGATAAACAAAGGCCGTCAGTATCCGGATATAGGGGTGAGTAGACCGGAGGAGTTTCACCCCCAGTCCCTCGCAGAACCGGACGTGAACCTCTCGGCTCATCCGGCTCCCATTATTCAGTCGTTGGAGCAAATCCCACCTCCCAGTGTGCAAATGCCTTCGGTGCGGATGTTGCAAGCTTAGCAAGCACTCTACGAGCACGAGTTTTGTGCCAAGCCAAATGCTTATACTTACGCATCAGCCACCGAATCAGAAAAGCGTTCATGTGTGTCCAGACAGGTTTCATGGCTGAACTATGGAACCGACCGTAATAGTTCAACCAGCCTCGAAGAACCGGATTAAACATCTTCGAGAGATCGATAAGTTCCTTATCGCATTTAAGCTGTATATGCCAGCTTCGGATAGTTTGTCTCATCATACGGAGAGCTTCACGACTGACCGCAGGGGAAAAATTCACGTATACTCGGCCATATTTATCTACCGCTTTGCGCGGACGAAATGTATAACCAAGAAACGTAAACCCAACCGTCGGATATGTTCCCCAACGATTAATATCCTTACAGTAAATAATTCGTGTTTTCTCCGGGTGAAGCTCCAACCCACACTGACGAAATCGATCCCCAATCCTTCGCAATGCCAGTTGCGCTTGCGGCAGACTTTTGCAATGAACTACTCCGTCATCAGCATAGCGACAAAAACGCACGCTGCGTAGATGTTGAGTAACCCACCTGTCAAACGCATAGTGCAAAAAAAGATTAGCCAGCAGCGGACTCACTACACCCCCTTGAGGAGTTCCGCACGTCCGTTCCAAAAGGTGGCCCTCTTCGTCTTGCATGGGGGCCTTGAGCCATCGCTCAATATACAGCAGCACCCATGGAATTTGACAATGTTTGCGAATCGCTCGCATAAGAAGATCATGGTCAATATTGTCGAAGAGACCCTTGATGTCGAACTCTATAACCCAGTCGTATTCCCAGTTTCTCCGTCTTACTACAGCGACCGCATCAAGGGCTGAATACCCCGGACGGTATCCGAAGGAGTTTCGATGAAACAGGGGTTCGATCATCGGCTCCATGACGAGTTTGACCACGGTTTGAGCGATCCGGTCAGCCACCGTAGGCACACCAAGCATGCGTACCCCTCCCGATTTCTTCGGAATCGGTACACCTTTGACCGGCGGCGGAAAATAACTGCCGGAACTAAGCCGGTTCCAGAGCTTGTACAGGTTATCCCGAAGCCGGCTCTCAAATCCTTCGATCGGCTCCAAGTCTACGCCTGCTGCTCCACCATTTGCCTTAACACACTGATACGCTTCCCACACGAGAGTCTTGGGAATGCTATATGACTTTGTCATGCTAATCGGTTCCTCCTGCTTGAGCAGTTGACTGATAAACATAACTGAATAACGCGACCCCTTCGCTCCGTTCCCATTACAGAAACTTCACCGCTACTACAGGTCGCTCCGCCCCTTGACGGCGCATCGGTACTGTCGGCCTCACTCTTTGTGTTTGTGCCTTTCCCTTTGCATCGCCGCCGAAGGTTCCCGCAGTTCAACATAAGAGCCAGAACCAAGCTGACGCTGCCTCTATGCCGGACACCACCCGCCCCGTAAGCAGGTGTCGGACAGGCTTATCCTGGATTAACATAACCCCTCCAGTTTCGATGTCATCTGAGCACTTTCGACACTTGAACGGCAGTTCACTGGTGTTCGTCTTCTTTGGTTCATACCTGATGCCTGATGGCACCTTTTCCGTAACGCTCACGACCAAGGCTTTTGACCCAAGCCGCTTACGGTGGTTTGCAACCTGCTCCTGCAAGCCGATTGCGAGGGACCTACCCTCATCTCTTACGCCGCTTTCTGCGGCACACTTATGTCCGAAACCCACACCTGGTTCACCCCGGTTATCTTTGCATCTTTCAACAGGTTTGGAGCGATAGGAAACGGATGATTGCTGTCAGTGGTCACAACCCACCTCTTCTTGATCTTGCAGATCAGCTCCTCTTCCTGCATGATCCTCTGTACCCGCTTGTGATTTACGTTTGATCCTTCTCGCTGCAGTTGTGCGGTGACGCGACGATACCCATATCGCTCATGTTCGACCACGATCTTTTCAATTCGGTCCCGGAGGTCTGCTGCTTCTTTCTGCTTCTGAAGATCAAGAGACTTTCGGTAGTAATAGCTGCTCCGTGCCATCTTCAGCATTTCGCACCCCCGTTTGATCCCTCCAATATCTTCCCGGTGATCGGTAAGGAATTCTCTCTTCTCTTCCGTAGTGTATATTCCATGGCTTTTTTTAACAGTTCATTGTCCATGGTCAACCGGCCGACCATCTGCTCTAAATCCTTTACCTTCGCTTCGATGGCCTTTACATTCTCTGTCTTGCCCTCTATCAGTTTGCCTTCTGTATAGCGCTTCCTCCAATGACCGATAAGACCAGTGGAAATCTCATAACGCCTGCTTAACTGACCCATTGTCGCCGAGCCGCTTAAAAGTTCCTCGACAACCTGGCGCTTAAATACCACACTGTATGTCCTCTTTGATCTCATTACCTATTTTTTTCTGCCCTCGGGCATGTTTGAGTGCCAATCCTGAAAAATCCGGCTCTACCAGAAGCCCCAGAATCGATTATCTCAGTATACCCCATATGCTGAGTGTCCCTGAAATTGGCATCTCCGACTCTCATGCTCCTCTCGGCTTCTCTTTTACTCGTCAGGCATGCTAACCTTTTTCACTTATGTGTCCAGTTGGAAGGGGTCACTCCAATATAGTTGTATTGTGGATGAAGGCGATGTGCGCCACGAAGGTACATTTAGAATTAATAGTAAAGCACTTGTCAAAGAGTTAGTTCAAAGGCATGGCTTACGTTTAGGCCTGAACATGTAAGTAAAGATACAAGTGAGGATTATTTATGATCGCCCCGAATGAGAAGAAATACCGTGTCGTGTCCATAGTCACTCCCAGCTGAAAGAAAATTTCAATCATCTTCTCGTCCGAAGTGCACCCAATACACATTCGGGAACGAGTAGCAGGCAATCATTAGATTTAGTCCGAAAGGATTTTTTCTGCCGACTTACTTGATGGTTTTACCCTCACAGTGATACCCTTTCGCATAGTGGCGTTTCCTTTATTGATAGAATGAGAAAGAAAAATATTCCAGAAATAGAGAAGGTTGCTTGTGCCTTAAAGAAAGAATATAAGGATTTTGACCACCATAATAAAAGGAATCCGCTGGACGAGCTATTCTTTATTCTATGCAGTGTGAAGAGAGGCGAGAAGGTTTATCTGCAAGCCTTCCAGTCATTAAAACAAGAATTCCCAAGATATGAGCTGCTCGCCAGCTCGTCAATTGAGAAGATAACGAGCGCGGTCTCCTGGTGCGGGCTTCAAAATCAGAAAGCCGCTGCTGCCAAAGAAATCATCAAACGATTGATAGAGAGTTTCGGCAAGCCGACTTTAGCTCCGCTAAAGAAGATGTCTGACGAGGAATGTGAAACATTTCTCACCGGCCTCCCTGGTATTGGGAAAAAAGTAGCCCGCTGTGTAATGCTTTATTCTCTTGACCGGCAGGTTTTTCCGGTTGATTCCCATTGCTGGAGGATTGCTCGTCGCTTAGGTTGGATTAAACCCTCTGGCTCCAACGGAAACTGTTCTTCCAAAGGTATGGATCGACTGCAAGAAATAATTCCGCCGAAACTACGCTTCTCACTGCATGTGAACATGCTTTCACATGGGCGTGACGTATGCAAAGAAAAAACTCCAATTTGTAGTTTTTGCATGATTTCCGATTATTGTCCCAAAATCGGCTTGAATATTTCGATAATGAGGCAAATAAGTTGCACCAGAAGGAAATGAGTACAGATGAACAGTATATTCACTGTGATCTCCCCTGATTTATTACTATAATCTACCCTCAAATAATTTTAATATG
>JAKLQR010000216.1 GCA_022013235.1 Thermodesulfovibrionales bacterium
CTTGTCTACAGTGCCGACACCCCAGAATATGAAGGTTAAGATAACAATGAAAAAAAGAACATAGAAATATTTTGCATGCTTCCGCATCGACTTGAGCATCCTTTAATACCTCCCTGTAAAATAATCATCCAGGATTTTCCTGTGATCGAACGCAATAAGTTCCGGCAATGTATTTTCCCGGAATATTCCGATATCTTTTGCGTCATCTCCTGCGACAGGAGACCCGGTTGCCTTTGCGATAAAAACAAGAGTGGCAGTATGGTTCCGCGTGTCCCTCCCCGGATCGGAATATGCATGAAACTGACGGAATAGTTCGATATCGAGTCCTGTCTCTTCTTTCGCTTCCCGTACTGCTGCAGATTCGAGAGTCTCTCCGTAGGCAACAAAACCGCCAGGCAATGCCCAGCCTTCAGGCGGGTTTTTTCTTTTAACCAGGAGAATCCCTGGATTGTATTCTATGATAACATCTACGGTGAGAAAAGGGTTTGCCGGGTTACCGTGGTGCTTCAAATCCCAGGTCCAGTTCTATCTCTCTTTCGGGAACGATTGTTGATATCGCATGTTTGTAAATAAGCGCAAAAGTGTTTTCCTTGAGAAGGACTACAAAGTTGTCAAAACCTTTGATCACCCCTTTCAACCTGACACCGTTCGTAAGATAAATAACAACGGGCATCCTGTCCTTCCTCAGTTGGTTTAAATAGATGTCCTGAAGGTTCGGGCCTTTGCCTGCGTTCGTCATCCCCGTATCTCCTTTAACTGTTATTTTTTCTTTTTACGATATAGTATTTTGCTTAATATTGCAAGAGCTTCCCGATGCTCTGATTTTTACCGCAGCAACGTGTTCACGGTCTCATACACACAGGGGAATATCTCTGCGCTGTCCTGAATCCCGGTGATGTCCATCCACCGGATTCCTTCTTCCTTTCTGAACCAGGTGAACTGTCTTTTTGCATACCGTTTCGTCCCCTGCTTGATAAGACGAATGGCCTCTTCCAGGGGAATTTCACCGCTAAGATACTGGGCGGTCTCCTTATACCCTATTGCCTGCATCGAGGAGCAAGGGGCAAGGGGTGAGGGGCAAGAAAGATTTTTGCAATGGCCGTTCACCATATCAATGACTTTCTTTACCTCATGGACAAGACCTTCATCCAGCATCGCGTCAACCCTCTCTTCAATCATGCGGTAAAGCTCTTTCCTCTCCCTGGTCAGGCCTATTTTCACGAAGTCATACGGGAGCGGCAGGGTGTATTTTTTCTGCATGCCGGACATTGTTGTATTGCTTTTAAGAATAACCTCCAAAGCCCGGATTATCCTCCTTGTATCATTCGGTGTTATTTTTTCCGCGGCTTCTGGATCGAGGTCTTTCAGATACGCATAGAGAGATCCTTTCTCCTCATGTTCCATGAAAAGAAGTGCTTCCCGTAAGTCCCAGTCAGCAGAAGGCCCGCGAAAAATACCCCGCGTCATCGCTTTGATATAAAGCCCTGTGCCGCCTGTTACGATCGGGATTTTTCCTTTTCGATGCAGGCCTTCAATAACGGGTGTTACCGCCCTGATATATTTCCCTGTGCTGTAGGATTCCCATGGGTCGACGATATCGATCATATGGTGTTTGATCATTTCCCGTTCTTCCTTTGAAGGCTTTGCCGTCCCGATATCCATGTGCCTGAATATCTGCATCGAATCGGCGCTGATGATTTCCGTCTTTAATTCCCGGGCGAGAAGAAGCGCTATTCTGGTCTTCCCGACACAAGTGGGGCCGAGGAGGATTATAACCTTGTGGCCTGATATCAAGAGTTCTCCTGCATTGCGTGATTATTCACAGAATAATACCATATAACGCAAACCTTAGATTATGCTGGCAAGAATAATAACTGTCAGCAGCCCTGATACTGATGGGTAACTGGTAAAAGCAAGGCTGACACCAAATAATTAATGAATACCTCAGGTGTGGCGAAGAAACGGAACCGAAGCTATGGAAGTGCAAAAGACGCTTTTTTGCACTATAGATTATTATTTGCTCTTGACAGGGTGGCCTTTAATGGGTGACCCTGTTCCTTTCCTTTCAGCGAGGACTGGCAACTCTATGCTCAGACTATTTGAAGCCTTCGTTTCCTTATCTCTGCATAGGAAAAAATGGGGCCGTCGGTGCAGAGGTGCACTCCATCAACGTAGCAATGGCCGCATTTGCCGACTCCGCATTTCATATGCGCTTCGAGGGATGTATAAATATTGTTCTCATCCATACCCATTGTTGAAAGAGTAATCATGGTGGGACTGATCATCACAGGAGGACCGCAGACGAAGGCATAGGCGTTCTTGAAGGAGATCTTCGGTATACGAGAGGATTCTGCAGCAGGGCCGGAGCCCGACAGCAGACAGTTGTCTTTTTTTCCCGCGGACAAGATGAACTGCAGTCCTTTTCGTACTCCGAGAAACAGCTGCAATCCTTTTTCCTGCCAGGCCTCAATATCATCCTTGAATAAGATTTCGCCCGGATTCCGTGAACCGTATAAGAGGGCAATTCTCCTGGAGCGTTTTTTCTCGTTCATCACTCTGGTTATTAAAGGTCGCAAGGGCGCGATACCCAGTCCTCCGGCAACAAAGATGATATCTTTGTTTTTCGCATTCTCAGCAAGAAATGTATTCCCAAATGGACCTCTCAAGCCTATATCACATGGCGGTTTCACCTCATGTATTGCAGAAGTGATATACCCGACCCGCCTGATACAGAGTTCGACGTATTCATGGAAACCACATGCTGAGGTTATCGATATCGGCACCTCACCCTTGCCCCATAAAGAAAGCATGAAGAATTGTCCGGGTTGATAGTGAACCGGTCTTTCAGGTTTGACCTTGAATAATTTAGTGTCAGGAGTCATATCCAGGACCTCAACAACCTCGGCTTTTATGGGCAGGTATATTTCTTTCATCAAAGCTACCTTCGTCTTCTGTCTCCTACGTCAATTCTGTGCGCTATTGTCGCCATATCCACATGCCCGGGGCAGGTAATAGTGCATCTTCCGCAGCCGACACATCCAAACCTCCCGAAATGATCAGGATAGTACAGGAGTTTATGGAAATACCTCTGTTTGATTCTCGAACCTTTTTTCTCGGCCGGCCACACATTTCCAGCCATCCGGGTGAAACCTTTGAACATGCAGGCATCCCAAATCCTGAAGCGGTAACCGTCACCTTCCTGCTCCATCCTATCGACGACGTTAAAACATGTGCAGACAGGACACGCATACACACACCCGCCGCATTCAAAACACCTCCTGGCAATCCAATCCCAGAAAAGGTCGTTGATTTTTTCGTTCAGAATTTTCTGCCGCGTGTTTTCCAGACTTATCCTCTTTTCGAACTTTGACTGGGAGCTTAGGATAACCTCGTACTGGTCATCATAATCCGACTTTTTTGGCCTCGAAAAGAGATGGGAATATCCTCTGATCAAATCGGCGCCCTGTTTTGACCCTGTTTCGACCAAATATCTGTCACCGAGGTCCGTGAGCTGAATGTCGAAGTTGGACTTGAGGAATGGACCCGTACCAAGACCGATGCAGAAACAGGTCGGGTCCGGATTATTGCAGACAATCGAGATGAAAACTGTGTTTTCTCTCCTCGACATGTAATATTCATCTACGAACTTCTCTCCAAAGAATCTATCCATGAGATCAATTGCAGAGATATCACACGACCTTACGCCGAAGATCAATCTTTTTGTACAGTCTTTGAGGACATCTACGCTGTTCTTCGAGAAGCGAAACATATATTCTTTCTGAGGGAGGAGAAATTCTTTCGGCGATGGAAGAGATGCCGGACAATCCAGTTCGATCTCGTGGATATTATCGACCTGTTTGAATACGATGTCTGCGTTCTTTAACCTCATCGGCGCAATCAACGACATTGTCTTTCTTATTTGCCTGAGCCAATAAGACAAGTAGTTTTTATCCATGATTAAGTTTTTCTTCATTTGATCAACTCAATTCTCACCGCGCAGACTTTGTATTCGGGTATTTTCGCCGAAGGGTCGAGGGCGGGATTCGTGAGCATGTTCACCGGGGCTTCTCCAAAATGAAACGGCATGAAAACAACTCCCCCGGGAGTATTTTCAGTGATATACACCCTGCCTGTCAGCACTCCCCTCCTTGAAGAGACTCTCACCACGTTCATATGCTTTATCTGGAGCGAGTCTGCATCGCTTGGGTTTATCTCGATGAGACATTCGGGACATTCCCGTTCGAGTGTTGACGTGCGGCGTGACATTGTCCGCGTGTGATAGTGGAAACACGTTCTTCCGGTAGTAAGAATGAAAGGGAATTCGCTGTCCGGCATTTCTGCAGGCGGAACATAGTCTACAGGCATGAATGTACCGAAACCCTTTGCAAATTTTTTCCTGTGAAGGAAAGGGGTTCCGGGATGCGTTGCAGAGGGACAGGGCCACTGCAGTCCGGAATCACCCTCCAGTCTGTGATGGAGTATGCCTCTGTAAATAGGAGTGAGGAGCGCTATCTCCTCCATGATTTCATGCGTGGCTCTGTAGTTCAGATCATAGCCCATCTCTCTTGACAGAGCGCATATAATCTCCCAGTCGGGCTTTGATTCTCCAACAGGTTCTATCGCGGCGCTGATCTTTTGAACGCGGCGTTCGGTATTTGTGAACGTGCCGTCTTTTTCTGCAAATGTTGCAGCCGGCAGAACCACATGAGCATACTCCGCGGTATCAGAGAGAAATATATCCTGCACAACGAGAAAGTCAAGTTTTTTCAACGCGTTTACGGTATGCGTCACATCCGGATTCGAAACTGCGGGATTTTCTCCCATGATATACAGAGCTTTCGTATCACCCTTCAGTACGCCGTTAAACATTTCCATAAGGGTAAGGCCGGGATCTCGGGGAAGTTTCACCTTCCAAGCCATCTCGAACTTTTTCCGTGATTTCGGATCTCTGATTTCCTGATATCCGGAATACACATTGGGGAGCGCTCCCATATCGCAGGCGCCCTGAACATTGTTCTGACCCCTTAACGGGTTGAGTCCTGTCATGGGGAGTCCGATATGCCCGGTGAGCATCGTAAGATTTGCACAGGCGCAGACATTGTCCACGCCGGTAGTATGCTGCGTGATCCCCATGGAATAAAAGAGCATCGCTTTCTTCTCGGTTGCATAGAGCCTTGCCACTTTCTTAATATCCTGCGCCGATACTCCTGTGATCCGCTCAACAGCCTCAGGTGGATATTTCGTGATAAGAGCCCTGAATGAATCGAATTTTTCAGTCCGGCGTTTCACGAAAGGTATATCCACAAGCCGATCATCAATAATCACATTCATGATGCCGTTCAGAAGGGCCACGTCGGTGCCCGGTCGGTGTCTCAGATGAAACTGGGCAAGTCCGGCAATCTGTGTTTTTCGTGGATCTGCCACTATGAGCACGGCGCCTCTATCTACCGCATCCAGCATATGCATGCCGATCATGGGATGCTGTTCTGTCGTGTTTGAACCTATCACGAACAGGAGTTTCGCATGAACAATCTCATTGATTGAATTGGTCATTGCTCCCGAACCGAAGGAATCGGCAAGCCCCCCGACTGTTGATGAATGACACAGCCGTGCGCAGTGGTCTATGTTGTTTGTACCGATTACTGCCCTCGCAAATTTCATCATCACATAATTCTCTTCATTCGTTGATTTGGCGGAACTCACTATCGAGATCGAATCAGGACCCGACGACTTTCTTATCTCCAAGAGCCTGGCTGCAACAAGTCTCAATGCCTCATCCCATGAGGCCCGCCTGAAGGCGCCGTTTTTTTCTTTTATAAGAGGATATTTGAGCCTGTCGGGATGGTGGACGAATTCAAAACAATTCCAGCTTTTCACGCATAGGCTTCCTTTGTTAACAAGGTGATTTCTGACTGGTGAGACACCGACAATTGTGTTATTCTCTACATGAAGATAGAGACCGCAGCCGCAGCCGCAATAAGGACAGATAGTCGCAATTTTGTTCATGCTCTCCACCTCTGGCGGATCGAAATGACAGGCGAAGGATTCGGAATGATATTCCTAAAGGCTTTGTCCATAAAAATCGCTCAACTTGACTCCTTATTCATTTTAGCAGTTTTTGCTGCGGAGACAAACATGGGCAATCGTACCAAGCCTCTTTGAACAAAAGGTGACAGCCAGCAGGAGAAAAAGGGGAACCATATGACTGAGGGACAAACACCGGCGGGAATCCGGAACCCCTTGAACTTATTGAATTCTCGCCTCGTCGAGTCGTCCGACGTGAAGAATTGATCCTCTCTATTATTTCCTCTTGAACAACTTCTTCAGGTCGTCAAGCGAAAAGAATATTCTTGTCGGTCTGCCATGAGGACACTGATCAGGATGTTCTGTCTGCTCAAGGTCGGCGATGAGCTGCGCAACTTCTTCCTGATTGAGTATTGCCTTTCCCCTCACCGAACTGTGACAGGCGATCCGTGCTGCAAGCTCTTCTTTCAGAGATTTGCCCGGAGCGATGCCTTTGAGAATACAGGCAGCAGCGTCGGTGAGGATACCCCTCATATCTGCTGTTTCGAACGCATCCGGCAACGAACGCACAAGAACGGTATCAAACCCGAAATCGTCTATGTCGATCCCGAAATCCCTTATGATGTCAAGGCTGCCCATAAGCGCCCGGTATTCTTTAGGGGAAAGCTTTATCTGACGGGGAAAGAGCAGTTGGTGAGAATTCAGGTTCATTCCGCTTAACAATCTCTCATAGAGAACCCGCTCATGCGCGGCATGATGGTCTATCAGTGTAAGGCCCCCTTTCCCAGAGACAGCGAGAAAGGTATCGCCGAGGTACAGATGAGGGAGATGCGTTCTGTATGAGAGTTCAAGGGACTCTGCGATCATGGAGGCAGAGCTTTCAGCATAGAAACTGTTCTGATGTGTTGTTTCATGCATCTGTACTGCGGCGCCGGCAGGGGGAGCAATGAATTCTTTTGTATACTCTGCCCGCTCTCTTCGGACCGCTTCCCTGATATTCGTCAGAATAAAGCGATAGACGGATTCCCTGTCCTCAAACCTTACTTCCCGTTTTGTTGGATGAACATTCACATCCACTTTCCCCGGATCGATATCCAGGAAAAGGAAGAATAGCGGGTGTTTCCCCTGTGGGAGAATCCCTTCGTATGCTTTGTAAATTGCCGAAGAGAGAGCCGGGTCTTTTATGGGGCGTGTGTTGAGAAAGATGAACTGGTGAGACCTCGTGTTTCTGAAATTCCCGCCTTTTGTGACGTAGGCTTCCATTTTTATTCCCACAGTTTCGGCGGAAACGTCTGTTAAACCACTGAGGAATTCCTCTCCGTAGACCTGCATGATACGTTCTTTTCTGCCTGAGGACACAGGGAGATGCACAGTGTCCTGATTGTCGGAGCTTAATCTGAAAGCGATCCCGGGATGTGAAAGGGCCTCTTTCGTAACAGTGTCTATAATGTGAAAAATCTCGGTGCCGGTTGTTTTCAGGAATTTCTTCCGGGCCGGGGTATTGTAGAATAAATCCCTGACGTCAATCGATGTGCCGAGGGCCGGCGCATCTTTGACCTGCCTGATCTCGCCCCCCAGTATTTCGACCGAAACTCCTGAAGGGTCTTTCCGGAGTCCGGTAACCAGGTGTATCTTTGCAACCGAGGCGATCGACGAAAGGGCTTCACCCCTGAATCCCATGGTTTTTATGGTGAAGAGATCGTTTTCAGTTGCAAGTTTGCTCGTTGCATGCCTCTCGAAACAGAGGAGGGCATCGTCCCTGTCCATGCCCGCGCCGTTGTCAGATACCCTGATGAGGCGTTTCCCCCCATGGAGAACATCGATCCGTATATCAATGCTCCCGGCGTCGATTGAATTTTCTATCAACTCCTTGACAACAGATGCCGGTCTCTCAATGACTTCTCCGGCTGCGATCTTGTTCCTTAAATCAGAGGGGAGAACCTTTATCTGGGGCATACAACATTTTAAAAGGCGCACGATTCTAAGTCAATCAGCCTCTTTGCTTCATATCCCTTCTCCAAAATATTTTGGACAGCAATGAATTCATATACTAAGACGGCTATAAGTAAGGATACATATTCTCACACCCTCCCCTTTGTCCCCTCCCCTCAAGGGAGGGGAGTTCGTCAAGTCCCCTCTCCCCTGGAGGGAGAGGGCAAGGGTGAGGGGGAATGTAGTCTTACTTATGCACTTCTTTGTAATTCATAATTTTCCGGATGAATACGGCAGATAGAGTATTTTTGCTCATTCTCGGGCTATCGCCTCCGAGGGAAATTCTGTTCCGATGAATCTCCACAGAATTTAAATCCGCATAAATACTCTGTCTGCCGTGTGTTTATGGTAAATTGAAGAATTAGAAGGGTTAAAAATAAGGCGGTTTCATGTATAATTTTTAACAGATCATATCAAGGAGGCATACATGGATATAAAGACATTTGTTTACAATAAAGCGCTTGAGGCAAAGGAAGGGGCAAGGTCGCTCGCAAAGGCATCATCAAACCAGAAAAACGCGGTCCTTGCTGCCATGGCCGGGGCGTTGCAGAAGAACGCCGGAAGACTCATCTCGGAAAACAGAAAAGACATAAAGTTTGCTGAAAAGAAGGGGTTATCAAAAGCGCTCATAGACAGGCTCGCTCTGAACGAAAAACGCATTCATGAAATGGCACAGGGGCTTATCGAGGTGGCGGCCCTCCCGGACCCGGTAGGAGAAATCACCAGAATGCGGCGGAGGCCGAACGGGATGAGTGTGGGAAAGATGAGAGTGCCGATCGGGGTTATCGGGATTATTTATGAATCAAGGCCGAATGTGACAGCAGATGCGGCAGGTCTGTGCCTCAAGGCAGGCAACGCGGTGATTTTAAGAGGGGGGTCCGAGGCGATACACTCGAACAAGGCGATTGTGAGTGTCCTCCGGAATGCGGCAAAAAAGAACGGGCTCCATGAAGGCGCGGTGACTTTTATCGATACCGCCGACAGGCAGGCAATAACAGAAATGCTGAAACTCGAAGGGATTGTTGATCTGATAATCCCCAGGGGCGGAGAAGGGCTTATACGGTTTGTTGCAGAAAACTCCCGGATACCGGTACTCAAACATTATAAGGGTGTCTGTCATATATTCGTAGACAGGGACGCCGACCTGAAGATGGCTGAGGATATCTGCTTCAATGCAAAGGTCCAGAGACCCGGTACCTGTAACGCCATGGAGACAATGCTCGTGGACAAGAAGATCGCGAAGGCATTCCTGCCGGGCATGATCAAAAGGTTCAGGAATGCGCGGGTCACACTGAAAGGATGCCCCCTGACAAGAAAGATTGATGCGTCTGTCAAGGAAGCACGGGAAGAGGATTTCTCCAGGGAGTATCTCGATCTCATATTAAATGTAAGAGTCGTAAGCGATATGGATGATGCAATGGAGCATATCGCCCGGTACAGTTCTGCCCATTCAGACGCTATCGTTACGACAGACTACGGGAAAGCCATGCGGTTTCTAAAAGAGGTTGATTCGGCGGCGGTACTGGTGAATGCGTCGACCAGGCTGAATGACGGATTTCAGTTCGGTCTCGGCGCGGAAATCGGCATCTCGACTGATAAAATCCATGCGCGCGGTCCGATGGGACTTGAAGAACTCACCTGCACAAAGTTTATTGTCCTGGGAGACGGACAGTTAAGGGAATAAGAATTTGAAGATCGGCATCTTCGGCGGGACCTTTAATCCGGTGCATTACGGGCATCTGAGGGCTGCAGAAGAGGTCAGGGAGCGGCTGGCGCTGGATACTGTCCTCATTATCCCCTCCAGGAATCCCCCTCTGAAAACAAAGGACATTGCCCCCGCGAAACACAGATACGAGATGTTGAAACTCGCCCTTCGCGGCAGCAAACAGCTCAATCTTTCTGATATCGAATTCGGGCTGAAGGGCAAGTCATACACGGTCAGGACAATCGAAACACTGCAGCTCCAGTACCGGAATGCGGAGTTCTGCTTCATCCTCGGCATAGATGCTTTCCTTGATATCCCGAACTGGTGGCATCCGGAGAGGCTGACCGCGCTTACCGATTTTGCCATCATCTCAAGACCCGGGTATCTTTTCGAAGATTTAAGAGAATCGCCTTATCTGAGGGCCGGAAGAGGGATACTGAAAGAACTTGACAGTGGGAAGACCGGACACCACAGGGTTGAACTTGCAAGCAAAAGAGATGTCCTTTTATTGCCCATTCCACCGGTCGGAATTTCCTCGACAGAGATAAGACGTCTTCTCTGGAGGGGAAGGAGCATAAAATTCTTATTGCCACCGGAAGTTGAATCTTATATAATTTCAAATAAGCTCTATAAAAATTAAGAGTTGAAAGATAAGGGCAATAAGTTGTTATCCTGATATTTTCATCACTCTTAACTTTAAACTCTTCACTTGAAACTTTTTAAGAAGGGAGGGATGACCTTTAAAAAGTAGAGAAAAAGCCATCAGGGCGGCTCAGGCTGCTCTCGGAAAAAAGGCAAAAGATGTTCTGATCCTCGATGTAAAAGACCTGACCACCATTACAGATTATTTTGTAATCTGTAATGGTGAAAGCACAACACAGGTAAAAGCAATCACTGAACTTATAGAGGAAACCTTTGACGACTTGCGTCTTAAGCCCCTCGGGATCGAGGGATTAAAACACAGTCACTGGGTCCTCATGGACTACGGCGATATCATAGTCCATATATTTGAGGAAGAGACTCGTGCGTTCTATGAACTTGAAAAACTCTGGATCGATGCCGCAAGGATACCGCCGGAAGAGCATCACTCTCCATGAGTAAACTCGCCGTATTTATATTCATCCTCTTCCTCGCAGCGCTGGCGCTCTTTGCGATCTTCAATCAGGCAGTCACCATGGTCAAGATTCCCTTCGGCATGGTATATGAAACCCCGACGATTGCCCTCATCCTGATGTCGGTGGCGATCGGTGCGCTCGGGATGCTCCTCATGGTTATCATAAGAGACACAAAAAAATATGTCGACAGCTGGCAATATCAGAAAAAACAGAGGAAAGAGGCGAAGGTCAGAGACCTTTATGCAAAGGCATTAAATAATTTATTTGCGCACCATAACCAATCAGAAGCCAGGGAACTTTTTCAGGATGCACTCAAAGAAGATCCGGAGCATCTTAATACTCTCCTCCAGCTCGGAGATATCGCTATGGCAGAGGATGATTTCCAGAAGGCCCGTGAATATTATCAGAAGGCAAGAGACCTGAATGCAAAAAATATCGAGGTTCTCTTCTCCCTCGAAAGGCTTATGGAAAAGACAGGCAGGCTGGATGAGGCCCTCCGGTATATTGAAGAGGTTCTCGATCTCGACGACAAGAACCTCACTGCCCTCTATAAAAAGCGGGATATTCTTGAGAAACAGGAAAAATGGGATGAAATCGTGTTTGTTCAAAAGATTATTCTGAAAAATGAGCATACGGAAAAAGACAAGTCCCGTGAACGGAGAAACCTTGTAGGGTACAAATACGAGTATGGAAGGCATAGCCTTGAGAACGGTGACCTGGAAAAGGCGAAAAAAGCCTTCAAGACGGTATTACGGCTGGAGAAGGATTTTGTGCCCGCAATGCTC
>JAKLQR010000217.1 GCA_022013235.1 Thermodesulfovibrionales bacterium
AAATGTAGTTGGCCGTTTTTATCTGCTTTTTTTTTGTCTCTCATTCTTGAAATGTGCCCAGAGATAAATACCAGATACATCAAAGTCCGTCGGGGGATCAAAAGGATCATGCATAGCAGTGGTGTTTCTTGAGTGCCAAGGCTTCCAACTTGCAAAGGATATTTTGGGCTCTTTAATCATTCTCGTATAACATTTATTTTTAGCTATCCTATTTTTGATTAAAAGATTATAACTTCTTAGGTTGATTGTCAATGAATTCTGCTGGAAAATAGAATACGTAAATTTATACAAAACAATATTCTTGTGAGAATATTGTACATATTACCTGTTGAACTATATACCTTTCAGTTTTAGCTTTTAGATGAGCACTACAGGAAGTACTGAGTTTTTTTGCTGTAGTAAAATTGTAGCAGAATTGTAGCAGGAGGCATCCTAATTTTACATAATATACCGAAAATACGATAACGAATGGAATGATAAAATAGCCTTTATAATCAGGTAATTAAGCTGAAACCCAAGCCAGAAGCCAATCAGCTAAAATAAGCAATTTTTGAATTTTGAGTCCGGCGCGTCTGCCAATTCCACCACACCGGCACAGTAGCTCTTAGCTCATAGTAATCAGCGTTCAGGAAAACCAGGGATATAAACTGAATGCTGACTGCTGTACGCTATTTTTCCTGCATCCGTATGAATGCTGCTATTGAACGATCATAGGTGCGTTCAACTTCTTTTGTGAAGAAGCACGCGGGAAGTTCGCCGTTTTTTCTGTGATAATGAAGGCATTCACAGCATTTGTTTTTCCTTTCACACGGTTCGTACGTACAATTGCAAAATCTCTTAAATTTTTCCTGTATGCATTCCATAGCGCCTCTCAGGTATTTCCCTCCCTGAATTCTTCCAGGG
The DNA here is from genome assembly GCA_022013235.1 of Thermodesulfovibrionales bacterium. Classification (GTDB taxonomy): domain Bacteria; phylum Nitrospirota; class Thermodesulfovibrionia; order Thermodesulfovibrionales; family SM23-35; genus JAKLQR01. Next base: position 904 of record JAKLQR010000217.1, read on the forward strand.
ACAGGATTTGTCATTAAATAATACCAGACTAATTCAGCGTTACAACTTTAACCGGGAATTGATAATTTTACCTGTTACTCTTTCGAATATGCAAATACGCAGGCAGCTTATTTCCCAATGCAGAAATTACTGAAGATTCTGTTGAGAATATCTTCTGTGGTTACTGCTCCGACGATTTCACCGAGCCTGTCAAGTCCGTCCCTCAGTTCAAGAGCAACGATCTCAAGATGCTGGTTTCCTTCCAGTGCAGCTGCAGCCCGTTCAAGGGCTACGCGGGCATGCTCGATTGCTATCTTATGCCTGAGGTTCGAGATCACGACCCCTTCTCTCTCTTCCTTCCAGTTTTTCAGACATGCTGAAACTATCTGTTCTTTTAGCGCCTCAACCCCGTCTCCTCTTGTAGCAGAAATATTCAGTGGGGATGAAGGTGGTGGAATGAAGGATGAAAAAACCTCTTTCTCAAAAGCAGCAGGCAGATCGCTTTTGTTCAGGACATGAATCGTATTCTTGTCCTTCACTTTTCCCAGTACCTCGAAATCCTCTTCTGTCAGTGATTGACTGCCGTCAAAAATAGCAAGAACGAGGTCGGCGTTTTCTATGCTTTTCAGGCTCCTCCTCACTCCCTCCAGTTCAGCAAGATCTTCGACGGCACGGATCCCTGCAGTGTCCATAATACGCAAGGGAAGCCCTTTGATATTCAGATATTCTTCGATTATATCACGGGTAGTTCCCGGAATTTCCGTCACAATGGCTCTGTCTTTTTGCAGGAGAGCATTTAAGAGCGAAGATTTTCCGACATTCGGTCTGCCGACAATAGCAGTTGAAAGTCCTTCCCTGAAATACCTCGCGTCATCATATGTTTTCTCCAGGATTCTGAGGTCTTCAAGAATACGGTTCAATGAACGCAGCAGGTCCTGTTTTGATGCGGTCTCAATCTCATCCTCAGGAAAATCGATGCAGGCTTCGACATGGGTGCATATCTCTGTTACCCTGTCCCTTAACGCGGTTATCTTTTCAGAAATGCCTCCCTGAAGCTGTTCGACAGCGATTCTTCTGCTCTCATCGGTTTTTGCCCGAATGAGATCGAGAACCGCCTCTGCCTGGCTCAGGTCGATCCGTCCGTTGAGAAATGCTCTCCTGGTGAATTCCCCTGGTTCGGCAAGTCGTGCGCCGTGATGGAGAACAAGTTCCAGGGTATTCCTCAAAGGGAGCATGCCTCCATGACAGTTTATCTCAACAACGTTTTCTCTTGTATAGGAGTGCGGAGCACGCATAATCATCACAAGCACTTCGTCAATCTTCCTGCCTGTTGATGGATCGACGATGAAACCATGGGTGGCTTTGTATGCGGCGGTCTCTGCGAGTGATTTTTCCCTCGATGAAAAAAATATCTTCTCTGCTATCTGCACGGAATTACTGCCGCTCAATCTCACAATACCAATCCCTCCTTCACCGAGGGGAGTGGAGATTGCGGCGATGGTATCATCATGCGAATGAATCATCTTTTATAGCATATTCGTTTTTTGCTGCAGTATACAAGAAATAGGGAGAAAGGCAGAATTCATGAAAAAATCCGGACTTGGCGTTACTTCTGTTCCCTGGCTGCTTTTTTGTTTACATAGATTTGCTGAACGATGCTGAAAATATTGTTCATCAGCCAGTAGATGACCAGGCCGGATGCGAAGTTCAGAAAAAGAAACGTGAAAATAACCGGCATGAGCATCATAATCCTGTTCTGTGCCGGGTCCATGGATGTAGGGGTCATCTTCTGCTGAATGACCATCGTGACACCCATGACGATTGGAAGCGGCCCTACCGCAAAACCGCCGATTAAGGGAAGCGCAGCAGGGATATGACCGAACAGGGTATCCGGCGCTGAGAGGTCCTGTATCCAGAGCATGAAAGGGGCGCTGCGAAGTTCTATGGCTATAAGGAGTATTTTGTAGAGTGCAAAGAAAACCGGAATCTGAAGCAGCATGGGGAGACATCCACCGACAGGATTGACCTTGTGCGATTTGTAGAGCCCCATCATCTCCTGCTGTAATTTTTGGGGGTCTTTCTTGTATTTTTCTCGTAATTCAGCCATCCTGGGCTGCATTTCCTGCATCTTTTTCATGGACTTCTGGCTTTTGTTGATGAGGGGAATAAACGGTATCCGTGTGATGAGCGTGAGGAGGATGATCGCCCAGCCATAGTTGCCTGTCAGATTGTAGAAAAACTTCAGCACCCAGAAGAGGGGCACGGCGAGTATCGAGAAGAACCCGAAATCGACGATATGCTCGAGTCCGACATTCAGGGTTTTCAGCCTCTCATATTCTTTCGGGCCTGCAAAGAGGATGAAACTGTTTGTGCCGGACTTCGCCTTCAATGCGGTCAGCGGGGAGCCCGTATACTGCCAGACTTTCACTTCTTCCACCGGAGAAAGGGGAACGAGAGAGGCAAAAAAATACTTGTCCTCCTGTGCCACCCACCTGATGTCTCCCTTTAATGTGGTCGGCTCGGCCAGTTCTTTCGTGTCGAATTCCATGCGGTCCGTACCCTTGAGCACCACCGGACCGGCATGCACGGTCGCATCTTTTGTATCATGCACGCCGAAGTTTGCACCGACAGTTATCCAGTACTCGGGGGCCCCTGACACTTCGTCTTTGATATCGATCCGGTATGTATTATTGGTAAAGGTATAGGTCCTTTTGACAGAGACGCCGGAGCCTGAATATTGAAACACGAGAGAACCGTCGGGCTTGTTTTTGTCTAGGATCAAGTCTGATCCGGCAACACTGAAATTTGCGTCAGCGAGATTAAAATCATCTTTCGATCCTATTCCTAACGGGGGGATTGCTCCGGGTTCTTTTAAAAGAACAACATTTGAGCCATCCTTCTCTTTATAGGCTTTCAGTTCGTAGTGTTTGATCGTGCCGCCAAGAGATGAGAATACCGCAGTATAGAACTCTGTTTCCACTCTAATCTCTTCTGCATCAGCCGAAGCGTCTTTGGGGATTGACAGCGGTACGTCCGCCTCTTTTGTTTGTGCAGATGCGGCCTTCTCTTTTTCCTCAAGGTGTGCAGGCGGCTGAATCTGTGGTGACTCCTTGGGCGCAAGGAAGAACTGATAGACGAGGAGGATTGTAAACGATATTGCAACCGCGATGAGAGCTCTCTTTTCCATGTTTTATTTCACCGGATCATATCCGCCGGGATGAAAGGGATGACACCGTGATATTCTCCTCAGCGTCAGATAGGATCCTTTGAAAGCACCATACTTGCTTATTGCATCGACCGAATATTGTGAACAAGACGGGGTATATCTGCAACTCATGGGAAAGAGAGGAGAAATGCAGTACCTATATAGTTTGAGGAGTAATATCAGAAATTTTTTCATTCAGCACCCGTTTTACAAATTTCTTCAATACGTGAACAAAATCATCAAAGGTTCCTTCTGCCGTATGCCGGGTTGCGATCAGCATAAAATCAAAATGCACCGGAATATCAGCGAGAACCTTTCTCAATGCTTCCTTCAGGAGACGCCGTACCCGGTTTCTTGTAACCGCAATGCCGATCTTTTTGCCAACTGCAAGACCAATACGGTTGAACTCCAATCCGTTCAGCCTTGCATAAATGACTAGATATTTTGAAGAAAGGCTGGCTCCTTCACGAAAAACCGATTCAAAATCCCGTCTCCTGGCCAGCGAACGTAAAAAGTTCCTCTGCATTAAAGAGCCAGTCTTTTACGACCTTTGGCCCTTCTCCTCTTGAGAATCTTACGCCCCCCCGGTGAACTCATTCGCTCCCGAAAGCCGTGAGTCTTCTTCCGTTTTTTATTGTGTGGTTGATATGTGGTATATGTTCCCATAATTTAGAATGTATATTATAGGTTCTTGCTGAAAATAAAGTCAAGGGAACCGCGATCCATGGTATACTTTATGTTCATATGTATACTCATGAATCCTTCATGCAATACGGAAAATGAAAAAGGAGAAAGATTCTGCAATGAAGTATGGTGAGAAAGCGGTCAGAAAAGCGATTCTGGAACTCTGGAAAAACCCGACGCCGGAAAGAGATTATGAGATTCGTATCGAATTCCCGGAGTTTACCTGCCTTTGCCCGCGTTCAGGGTATCCTGATTTTGCAGCGATAAAAATTCGATACGTCCCTGATAAGAAGATTGTGGAACTGAAGTCTCTGAAACTCTATCTCAACACCTTCCGGGACATCCCTGTCTCGCATGAAGAGGCGACGAATAGGATTTATGGAGAACTTGAAAAGAGATTAAAACCGCGTTTCCTGGAGGTGGTCGGCGATTTCAATCCGAGGGGAAATGTGAAGACGATTGTAAGGGTTTGCTCTGAAACAGATAAAAAAGAGCCAAGAGTTGAGAGATAAGCGCCGTCATGCGGCTTTTGCCTTGTCAATAAACGACTTTATCTTCTGATGGTCTTTCTTTCCCTTCTCTGATTCTACCCCGCTGCTTACATCTACCCCATATGGTCTCACATGTCTTACTGCTTCGGAAATATTCTCAGGGGTCAGACCTCCGGCAAGGATGATCGGCCCGAACTGCTTCGCGTAGGTTGCGATATCCCAGTTGAAAATCTGACCGGTTCCCCCTAACACACCAGGGGAAAATGTATCGAGCAGGAATGCGGTGACGCTGTCCCGGTAATGGACAAGCGGGTCAAGGCTGTCGAGTGATTTGACGCGTATCGCTTTTACTGCAGGCCGTGAAAAAAAGCATGCTTCAGGAGGTTCGCTGCCATGAAGTTGTACAACGTCAAGATGGGTTAAGGTGATTATTTCCTCGATCTTCCCGGGTTCCTCGTTCACAAAGACCCCGACAGTGGTAATGAACGGAGGGAGTTTCCTGATAATGTCAGCCGCTTTTTGCGGGGATACGGCCCGGGGACTATTTTGGTAAAAGACAAAACCTAAGGCGTCAGCACCTGCCTCAACCGCTGCAAACGCATCGTCAAAGTTAGTGAGACCGCATATCTTGACTCTGACCGGCACAATATAATTGTATCATACCTGACCCATGAGCTCATCAATCTTTTTCCCGATGTCATCCGCCGCCATAAATGACGTGCCTATGAGCAGAGCATCGATCCCTTCTTCGTCAAATCTCCGGACATCTTCTCTCGTTTGAATACCGCTCTCGCTTACCACAACCCTGCCGGACGGAATTTCTCTTCTCAGCTGAAGCGTCGTCATGGGATCAATGCGCATGGTGTTCAAATTGCGGTTGTTAATGCCGATAATATCAGCTGGTATCGAAAGCGCAGTTTCGAGTTCCTGGAAATCATGCACTTCAAA
>JAKLQR010000218.1 GCA_022013235.1 Thermodesulfovibrionales bacterium
CCCTTCCTGAAAAAATCATGACTTACCTCAATCTCGCTGATGCGCATATCGCCAATAATGATCCGGCGTCTGCCCGGAAATCAATCAGGGAGGCATTGCATCACGCATCAGGACACGCTCAGTTGTGCAGCATGCTCGCAAATATCCTCGAAAATCTTCCGTGCTCCGGATCCGCCGCTGAATCCCCCGGAACTCAAGGGAACAACATTTGATGTTATTATTCATAAAGCGATTTTTTCACTGATATGAAAGAAGAACCCTTCGAAATAAATAATCCCGAAATATTTCAACCGGCAGACCGGACGTCAAAGATCAGGGTTTCAGCGGTCGTCTCCACTTATAATGCCGAAATGTTTATACACAGCTGTCTTGAAGACCTCGTGAGTCAAACCCTTTATGGAAAAGGTGCGCTTGAAATCATCGTCGTCGACAGCGGCTCAGAGCAGAACGAGAAGGCAATTGTGAAAGCTTTTCAGAAAAGATATCCAAACATTCATTATTTACGCACCGAAAACCGCGAGACGATATACGCCGCATGGAACCGGGGAATCAAAGCAGCCAAAGGAACATATATTACAAATGCAAACACGGATGACAGACACAGGAGAGACGCGTTAGAAGTGATGACGCAGGTGCTAGACCATAATCCGGACGTAGGAATAGTATATGCCGATTCGTTCATAACAAATGTTGCAAACGAATCCTTCGATCACAACTCAGCAAAACGCCGCTTTAAATGGCCTGATTATAATCTGGGAACGTTGCTCTCTGATACATTTTTTGGACCCCATCCTGTGTGGCGGAGGGAAGCCCACAACCAAATAGAATTCTTTGACCCCTCAAAGACAATTGCGGGAGACTACGATTTTTGGATCAGACTTGCCTGGAAATATGGCGCTGTCCATTTACATGAAATCCTTGGGCTATTTCTCGAAAAGTCCGATAGCATCAGTGGGATCGGTAATCGTGCGCAATCGTCTCTTGAAGCGCAACAGATATTGCGCTTCTATCGCGAACGAATTCCGTTTATCGATATTTATCCAAAGCTGAAGGATTATATAGGTGATCCATACGCTATGGCGTCAGTTTTTATGGACTTTGGCAATCTCTGTGCAATGGCGCCTTACTCCGACTTCCAGCTCGCAATCAGGATGTATGAGAAAGCGTCCAGTGTGCAGGAATTATCTGCTGCAACAACCATCAATGTTCAGAAAAAAGCAAATAATAATATAAGCGTATTATTGTTCTGTTCGGGAGAGACACGGCGCGCGAAGGATTTTTTAGAAAGATCCTTCGACATTTCTGAGGCCCGTTTCAATAAAGACTTGATGGAAAGAATATCATCGCCTAAGAAAAATCTCCACCCATTTCATTTCTCCATGTCACAAATCGAACATCCCGTTGTAAATGATGCACGTCGCGCCTATGGTTTAAGGCTCGATGATAATGGATGCATGGAAAAAATGCCGGAACATCAGCAGGTCTTTTGGGATACCTACCGGATCCACGAAGGTGTGCTTATTTCACCTGAAGAAAAATTACGGGCTTTGGCGCAAAGGTCGCAAAACTGGTCTTTACGATCCACATCGTGTCGGGGATCGGTCCATTCAAATGAGATTGTGCAATCAAAGCACGTTATAGCAGATCTTCGCCCTGTAAAAGCAGGCAAACTACGCCTGCTTTTTGTCGTTCACGGTCTACCCGATCAGAACGTAGGCGGAACGGAGATTTATGCTGTTAATCTTGCATGTGCACTTCAGCAAATGGGCCACAATGTTCAGATACTTTGTCCAAGATATACTACAGATCGCCCTCCTGTTTTTATCACGAATGACATTTTTCAAGGGTTACCTGTTACATGTATTAATTTGGAGCCCGCCCGAGATCTGATCACGCAGTTTAAAAATGAGACCGCAGCGGGTCTTTTCTGGCAATATCTCTCGAACGTCAAATTTGACCTCATTCATTTCCTTCACTTGATGAATTTTTCGGCTTCCTGTCTTGATACCTGTAAGAAAAAAGGCCTGCCTGTTGTTTTATCGGCACATGATGCCTGGCTTATTTGTGAGCAGACCCATCTTATATGCGCTGACGGTAAATTCTGTGAAAGAGGTCCCGAAACTATCGACAAATGCGCTCGTTGTTTCGCAGTGAGAAATAAGATCCGATTGAGTACAACTATTCCTTCAGAACTTCTCAATACATTTGAGTTGCGTCGTGATTTTCTGCAAAAATCCCTCCATCTGTCAGACGCCTTGCTTGTTCCAAGCAACTTCATATGGAAAACGTTCGAAAGACATGGATTCGCTCATACCGATACCCGTTTCTGCCCCCTGGGAATTCATCCGTTCAATGTTATCCCGCAGACATCGCAGGAAGGTTTTTTGCGTTTCACTTTCCTTGGAAATATCTTCTTTACAAAGGGGCTTGATATAGCAATCCAAGCATTTAACATGATTCCTCCCGGCAAGGCTGTTTTCAATATCTATGGCCGGATCGCAGATTCTGCTTATTTCAATCGTGTAATGCTTCAAGTGAAACATCAGCAAAACGTTACCTATAAAGGCGCTTTCTCTCGTCAAGATTTGTCTATAATCTTATCTCAAACTGATATCGCAGTTGTCCCTTCAAGATCTGAGAGCTATTCCTTTGTGACTCGTGAGTGCCTTCATGCTGGCGTTCCGGTAATTGCTTCGGATGTCGGTGGTATTCCTGAAATAATTCAGGATGGCGTAAATGGATTCCTGTTCAAACAGGGCGATCATAATGACCTAGCCGATAAAATGCGCTTCTTCGTTGAGAACTATCAGGAAGTAGATACGTTTCGCAAAAGGATTACTCCTGTAAAGACCGTTGATGAGGACGCCTCTCAGCTTGATAAAATTTATCGCGATGTCTTGACTAAAAAAGAGTCTTTTCCCCTAATCGAAGCACGGTCAAAGCAAAAAAAACAGGTGGAAATCTCTGTTATCGTTCCTACCATTAATAATCTGCGTTTAACAAAAAATTGTCTTGACGCAATTCGCAAGAATACAGGTACCTCACCGTATGAAATCATTGTTGTAGACAATGGTTCTACTGACGGAACACCTGATTTTTTGCTCCGGGAACAGGAAGCCGGAAGACTCCGGGCCATTTTGAATCAAGACAACCTTGGTTTTGCAAAAGCCTGCAATCGAGGCGCTTCTGCAGCAAAGGGAACTTATCTCCTTTTTCTGAACAACGACACTCTCCCTCAGCCCGGATGGCTTGAGGCAATGGTGCAATTGGCGGAGAACGATCGGACCGTGGGTATCGTAGGCGCAAAACTACTCTTTCCTGACGGCACAATTCAGCACGCGGGCGTGGTAATTTCGTCAAATAAGCTGCCTTATCATATTTATCGGGGACTTCCCGCGGATACTCCCTGCGTAAATAAGCCAAGGGATTTCCAGATTGTTACTGCGGCATGCATGCTGATCGGCAAAGAACTCTTTTCCGCAGTCGGCAGATTCGACGAACGCTATATCAACGGCTGCGAAGATATTGACCTTTGTCTTAAAGTGCGCCAAAAAAACAGGCGGATTGTTTATACTCCGAATAGTGTCGTTACACACCTCGAAGCGCAAAGTAAGGGGCGACAGGATAAAATGGACTTCAACCGCTGGCTTTTCCTGAGTACATGGCAAGATAAAATCCATCGTGATGATACATATTACCTTCAGCAAGATAGCATGGAATTAAGAATTGAACCGGACGGTTCGTTCAAATATTTTTCCAAAGAGAAAATCAAACAGATAATAACCAGCATCGTCATCGTCACATACAATTCAGCACCGACGATCCGCTCCTGTATCGAAAGTGTGCTTGCGTATACGCCTGACAGTGAAGTGATTGTTGTAGATAATAACTCTGCAGATGAAACGCCCTCTTTCCTCAAGGACTATGAAGACCGAATCACCCTTCTCTTGAATGACAAAAATAAAGGTTTCTCTTTCGCATGTAATCAGGGTATACGCGCTTCCGCAGGCGACCATGTGATCCTTCTCAACCCGGACACGGTTGTTACGCCATTTTGGGCAGACCGGATGCTTTCACACTTTAGGCCCGGTGTCGGGGCTGTTGGTCCTGTGTCCAACTACGTGGCTGCCATGCAGAAATTCGAATTATACGTAAAGGAGCAGATAACAGAGCCGTTTACAATAAACGAACTTTCCGCCAAATTGTACGATTGGAATCATGGCTGCGGATTGGAAACAAAGTTACTGATTGGCTTCTGCATGGTTTTGCCGCGCAAAATACTTGATGAAGTGGGCTTTCTGGATGAAGCTCTTTTCCTTGGAAATGACGACCTTGAGCTTTCATGGCGGTTGCGCAATCACGGCTATAAGCTGACCATAGCGACCGACACCTTCGTCTACCATAAAGGACAGGTAAGCTTCTCCCATGAAAGATCGGATGCAACCGATGCTCTTATACAGGAAAGCACGGACCGGCTTTACGCCAAACTCGAGTCTTATTATGGACAGGGCAACGTCCCCACCCCAGAAGAATTGTGGGGTATAGACTGGTTCAAGCCTTCCGGGCAGGCCTTCAGGAAGACGTCTCCGTCCGGCAACATCCCTGCCGTCAGCATTGTCATCCTTACCTATAACCAGCTCCCGCATACAAAACTCTGTTTGGAGAGTGTCAGGAAGAATACCCCTGAACCTCATGAGATTGTCCTTGTAGATAACGGCTCGACCGATGGAACGGTGGAATTTTTCCGCGGATACGCAGCAATAAATGAGAACGTTAAAGTTATAGCCAATGCGTCCAACTGTGGGTTTGCCGCGGGCAATAACCAGGGCATGAGCATAGCCAAAGGCAAACATGTTCTTCTTCTCAATAATGATACTATCGTAACTTCGGGGTGGCTTGGACGTATGCTTGACGTTTTGAAGCGACATCAGAAGACGGGAATCGTGGGTCCGATGTCGAATAATGTGACGCGCCCGCAAGTTGTCGAAAAAACAGGATATGAGAACAACGATGGAATTGAAGATTTTGCCGGGAAGTGGGCAAAAGAGCATACAGGCCTGAGTTTTCCCACTTCGAAAGCATCCGGTTTCTGTCTCCTTATCAGGCGGGAGGTCATCGATATAATCGGTGGTCTGGATGAGCAATTCGGCAGCGGTAATTTTGAAGACGATGATTTTTGCAGCAGGGCTTTTTTGGCAGGTTTTGAGATACGTATTGCGCAGGATGTTTTCATACACCATACAGGGAGACAGACGTTCGAAGGCGCAGGCATCGATTATAATACCAATATGGCACGCAACTGGGAATTGTATAAAGCAAAGTGGGATATACCGGAAGATATGCCGATTGAAAGTTACTGGATTCCTTCCCGCCTCCCTGAAGGCGTAAGCCTTTATGTCCCGCTTCCCGGTGAGGCGTCAGACCGGGCAGCAGTCTCTGAATGCCGGCGTATTCAGGACATGAAACAGGAGGAAGAAAGAAAGGTGCAGATACAGGAAAATCAAAAGGAAAAAGGCATGACGTCAATCATTCTTCTCATCTCTGATCAGCGTGATTGTCCGAGGAGATGCGCTGAACGTATTGAAAAATACACGAAAGAACCATATGAAATCATCTTTGTTCCTCCCTCCCCCGCATATGCTCCACCCAAGTGGTTACGGAGAATGTTAAAAGACAAAAAGAATTATAAATTATTACAGACTACCTATACTGCACCCTCTCACCAGGGAGCGAGTCTGGTGGATGAGGTCTCTTGCAAGGGTGGAAATAGGGAAAGCGGCACAACCCCCGGCTTTTCAGCTATATGCAATCTCGGCATACGGGAAGCGTCCGGAGAATATATCGTCATACTGGATGACATTGCAGTTGTCACCGAGGAGTGGCTCCAAGGGATGATCAAATGTCTCAACAGCTCCGCGGACACAGGCATAGTCTGTCCGATGACTGTGAATATTGAGGGACCACAGAAGGTTATGCGAACAAACTTTCTGTCAATTACCAATCCTCTTTCCTCCTCTTGTACGAAAAAAGGGGGGGAGGAACTGTCTCCTGAACAGATCGATCAGATTGCCGTGACATTCAGAAAAAGAAACAGATACCGACGGGCCCGGATAAAAAATCCACACAGTTTTTGTCTGCTCTTCAAGGCTGATTTAGTTGAGAAAATAGGGCTTTTTGATGAAGGGTTTTTTTCAGCCGAATACAGTGCAAATGATTACAGTATCAGATCCGTAGTAGAAGGCTGCTGGAATATGATTGCCGGCGATGTATTTGTCTGCTACCGCGGACGCAAGAGTCCATCGGGGTTCGGGACAGGGTTCCCTTCTCACAGGATCACTGACAAAAGGCTCTTTCGTGACAAATGGGGCAATCTCGATGATGTTAGGCCGGAATCGAAAAAACTCATGTGTGCAAATACACTCATCCTTTCTGACGAACTTAATCAGCGGGGACAGAAGGAACAAGCGGTCATCACCCTTATTGAAGGCATGAAATCCTGTCCTGATGATAGGAGGTTGTGCTATGCACTTACAGAGATTTTGCTTGGGCAGAATAAATTCAGCGAAGCGCTCGACGTTTTGGAGCGTATGCCTGCCTCATTGAAGAAGGAACCGAGCAGTCTTGAGTTGATCGGGTATTGCAAAGAAAGGATGGGGCTTGATGATGAGGCCGCATGGTATGCAGACGAGGTCCTGCGGTCAGACGGGACTTCTGCAAAGGCATGGAACCTCAAAGGCACCCTTGCCTTTAAGAAAGGATTCATGGAGGCCGCTGAGAAATTCTTCAGGCAATCTCTGGAATCCGATCGCGGGTTCGGCGAAGCCTATTCAAACCTCGGGGCTCTGCGGTGGGGCCGCGGAGAGAGAGATGAGGCTTTGGAATTCTTCACCCAGGCATTCATTCTTTCACCCGATATTCCGGATATTGTTACCAATTATTATACCGCGGTTGTCCACCTCTCACGATTAAAAGAAGCTGAACCAGTCTTCCGGGAAGCAATAGGCATCTATCCCCTCCACAGGAGCCTGAAGTTTATCCTGATCGATAACCTCCTCCAGCAGAAAAAATTTCACGATGCCATGAGCGAGTTGGAAGAAGCGATGAGCATCTTCGGTGTCGATGACGATACACTCAATCTGGCACTCAAACTCAGAGATATTATTGGTCCTGTTGAGATTCTTAAGGCAGAGACTCATGGGGGTCCGGAAGAGACTTGTAGAGATTTAACAGCCCTTTCTCCTAATCTCCCTCTGTCTCAGTCAGCCTCAATTTCCTTATGCATGATCGTAAAGAACGAAGAGAAAAACATCATCCGGTCTCTCCAGAGCGTGAAACACATAATAGACGAGATGATCGTTGTAGACACCGGATCAACAGACAGGACCAGGAAGATAGCCAGAGCATTCGGCGCAAAAGTCTATAATTTCAAGTGGACAGACAGTTTTTCCGACGCCCGTAATTTCTCACTCTCAAAGGCCTCGGGACAGTGGATACTCGTACTCGATGCAGATGAGGTCATATCGCCGGAAGATCATGAAAAATTAAGAGACTTGATTATACAGAGACCAAAGTATAAAGAACCCACAGAGTCAAATACAAAAACAAAAAATCTTTTAAGCCTTCCAACACTCGAATACGCTAACCCTTCCCTCGCCTATTCTTTCACAACGAGGAATTACGTGAGGCCGGTAAGCGCAAACTGGCATCCCAACGATGGGAAATACAATGAGGAAACCGGTTCGGGATGGTTCCCAAGTGGGAAGGTTAGGCTGTTCCCTCACGACAGTCGCATACGCTTCGAAAAGCCGGTGCATGAGACTGTAGAAGACTCGCTTTTGAGAATAGGCATGGACATCAGACAGTGCGATATCCCCATCCACCACTACGGAAAATTAAACAAGGATGAAATCATTGCAAAGGGGGAAGAGTACTATCAGTTAGGAAAGAAGAAACTTTTCGAAAAAGGCGAGCAGGATACACATACCCTATATGAACTGGCCGTGCAGGCTACAGAGTTGGAGAAATATGAAGAAGCACTGGAATACTGGAGAAAACTCACTAATCTCAAACCCGGCATTGCAAAGGCACATTATGGTATGGGGACATCTTCTTATAATCTCGGCAGGTTCGAAGAAGCCCTCGCTGCATTCAAAGAGGCCGTGAAACTTGACCCCTCGTCAAAAGATCCGGTCATCATGTATGCAACTTGTGAACTCATGACAGGCCATGCCGATGCGGCTGTTTCCCGCCTCGAGGGATTTCTGAAAAAAGAGTCCGGTCAGAACCTGGGCTTACTTGCTCTCTGTGCCGCGTACTTCTGTGCGGGCAGAAAAAAGGAGGGAACTACCTTTGCAGGAAAGGTTCTGGACACCCCGTTTGAACTGACGACTTACCTCACTGACATTGCAAGACTGCTTATTTCAGTCGGGCGATATGATTATGCTGTCTCGTTGCTCGAAGCAGCCATGGAGACCGGAAACATCACATCCGAAACTCCGGTTCTTCTTGATGAATGCAGGATAAGAAAGAGAAAAAACAAGGTTGAGGTACAGCGAACAGCTGAAACAAACACAGAAGAAAAAGCTCAAAAATCCCGGAAACCCGGGAAAACCGGAGAAACCCTTTCACTCTGCATGATCGTAAAAGACGAGGAAGAGAATATCGAACGGGCGCTTCGCAGCGTGAAACCTGTTGTTGACGAGATGATCGTGGTTGATACAGGATCTGCCGACAGGACTAAAAATATTGCCGGAGATATGGGAGCAAAGACATATGATTTTCAATGGACCGGCAGTTTTGCCGACGCTCGGAATTTTTCGATAGCAAA
>JAKLQR010000024.1 GCA_022013235.1 Thermodesulfovibrionales bacterium
GGAGACCAATCACTCTGATCGATACCGCTATCTGCTCTATCAATTTCAATTTCTTTCCATTTTGATGGAATATCCGTAACAAGATATGAATTTGAATAGCTGGCTGTAAGCTTTGCGATATCATAACTTGCCCCTGTCGAATATATATGAAACTCAGATTGTTTCTCGTAATCCCCTTCCAAAGGATCTAGATAGTATGGGTCTTCTTTTCGCTTCTGATGAACTACTGAAATGAAATCTTCCTCATCAAAATCGTCTTCCCCCAAATTAAGTTCCTTAAAGATTTTACGAATATAAGCATCAGGAGCTGACAAAAGCAGCATTCTTTCTGCATCCCTTTCCATATATTCATCCAATCTCTCGTCAACAAATTCCTCTAACGTTTTCTTCAATTCTTCATTATTTTCAAATTTTTGTTTTTGCCTTATGAGCGATTCCCAGTTCAATTTATGATCAAAGTCTGCCGGGGTACGAATGAATTCAACTATGCCAGCTTCTATCCAAGGGATCATATGAAACCACATATCAACATTTTTTAAAGTTTGAGAGCGAAACTGTTCTGGTACTAGTATCGGATTATATTGCTCTTTCACACTAAGAGGGTAAGTAAATGGGTCAATGAGGAGAATTTTGTCAGCATAAAGAGAATGTCGAGTAACTCCACGAATAATCTTATCAATAAAATACTCACCAACATATAAGCCCGACACATCATTTTTTGTTGATTGTAAAACAGAAGACATGTCAGTATCTGGAGGCCATATATCTATAACAGCTTCATGTATTGCCTTAACAGCTTTTGGCGTAAAGGCAGCCTTAAAATCTAGTAAAGATTTTGGAGGCTTCGTATTGTCAAATTGTAATGCTTCAAAAACCTTATTAATAAAAAGAGCATTCCTACCTCGAACCGACAAGTGCTTTTTCCAGCGATCAGTGCGCTCACGCAACAATTGTGTCCAGGCAATCTTGCCCTCACAACAATGTTTAAATTTCTTGACACTACCGCAAGGACACGGATCGTTTCGCCCAATTTTAATTTTATGGCCCATAGATTTGACTAATGATTCACCTCATCTGTCGATTGTCAGTTATACTATGCACCATTATATCAAGTTTCTGTGGAGTGGACTACAGGAAGAAGGTACACGCAGAGAACTCTCCATCCCCATGCAACTCTTACCTTTATTATTCAGGCTCCGTCATTTCTTTTTGCTGAGGTGCCCGGATAGAGTATCAAGAACGTACACATGAAACTTAACAACGTCGATAAGGTCATCAGCCGCTGATAAGTAGCTTTTCTCCCTTGCAGGATCATAGTAAGCTCCTGCGCGTTCTCCAGTGAATCCCTCGAAGTGGTATGAAAAGACTTCATGGGTTGCGTGTGAGGCAGAATGATGTACCGTCTTACGGTATTCTTTGAGATTTTTGACGATGTCTGGGTTGATTTGCAAAATATTCTTTAGAGCCGCAATAAAAGACGCGTAACATTCATAGGCTTGTAAAATAGGCTCTTTCACTTCCTTCCCGCCCGTTTTCTCTATTACTCTTGGTTTGAATACATCGGGAACATTCAGCGTCTGGTTTTTCCGCAATAGTTTGGGAAGTTTAAGATTATCATTCAAAGAACAAATTTCTTGAATTGGTAATGCATTAAGGACTGCCATAGCAACCAGCTCCGACGCAACGCGAGCATTTCGATGCATCGCAGGTATGTTTGCAAGACGGAGAGTATTCCAAGCCGTTTCAAATTCTGTTGCAGCGCTAATTATATAACTGCAAACCTCTGCTGCAACCTTCGTCGATGACAGTGACTTACAAACTCCGGGCACGCTGCTCTCGTTATGTCTCAATAAATTTGCGACAGCATCAGCAAATCGCTCGATACGTTCTTCTCCCAAGAGATTGTCAATTTTCGACATCCTTTGCACAGCGTCTCTCAGGTTCTGCAAGACTCTGACTGGAGAGTTCAGGAGTTGATATTTATTTTTATCTGCACTCACGCCTTTAAGACCTATCAGATAATTTGTGAATTATCAAATAGATCGCACTTAGGAGCGAAGCTTTATGTCGAAATTCTTGCGCTACTATTGATAATTTAGGATTCATCCAAAGAAACAATTACTATCAATTACCCCATGAAACATATAGCTTAGGAAAGTATAGCATAGGTGTTAATTTCAGGAAGGAGTGCATGAGAATTACTGAGTTGAATGTTTAGAGTCGCCACGCTTGATGTCTTCGATCAGTTGTTTAATCTCTCTCTTCTGATCATAATTTAGATCAATAAACTCGATGCCCATTCCAATCCCCGGTTGTGAATTATTGACCTCTGCCTTCACCGTCAAATTAGAGGGGATAGTTACATGAATCACACTTCCTTTTTGAGGTGGGTGAAGAGTACTCACAAACATACCTGCTTCACAAATATTCTGACTATACGCTTGTTTTCTCCCATCTATCAAGATATCTTCCCTGAAGGGATATCGTTCATATTGTCTCTGTTCTTTTTGCTTTTGGTTATCCATTGCTATTACTGATTCCGGTTAGAAATATAACCTATTCTATCAAAATGCGTTCTCCTTGACTACAGGAAGTTATTGAGATGTTCTAACTGTAGTAAAAATGTAGCAGAAGATATCTTAATTTAACATAATATACCAAAAATATCGGAAAGAATAGAGAGTTAATTTATGATTGAAATTCAATTAGTTAAGCTAATATCCAGACCAGAAGCCCTTTTAGCTTAAATTGTTTTTATGCGGATGGCATTCAAGTGGTCATCGGTTCGATCCCGATTAGTTGCGCCAAGAATTATTAAACCTTTGCATGTCATTGAAACATTTTACTACTCACTAAATTTGGGGAAGCTTAGATATAGTGCTGATTAAGGCCGCATTTTGGGCAATCGTAGGAGCGATATAGAATAGCAAAGTTCTTCTTCATACTTTTTCCCCCTCAATAATTATTTCTTCTGTTGATTCATGCTGTCTCATTTTGGTGGGATTGGTTTTACTTTCGTTATGCTGGACGGATCGTTTCCAACGAAACATTCTTATCCACAAAGTGGGTGCATTTTGGGTGTAAATTGGGGTGAATTTTCCCCTTTTTCCCCTATTTTCCGAAACAGAAGAAAAAGGCATTCCGATGGTGTAACTCTCGGAAATGCTTGATTTTATACTGGAGCCGGTGGGGAGAGTCGAACTCCCGGCCAGCTGATTACGAATCAGCTGCTCTGCCTCTGAGCTACACCGGCGCGGTGAAAAGTTACAATCCTGGAGCAGAGAGAAGCAAATTCAACGATCATTGATTCTAATGCATTTATGAAATCGCTTGCAAGTGACGGACGATACGTCCGAATGAAAAAAAGAGGCCGCCCTCAGGCGGCCTCTCCAGTTGCACTGTAAAGAGAAACAATCAGAAACTCAGATTCACCTCAAAATACGGCCAGTAATCATGCTGGTATTTCGAACTGCCAAGAGCTGAAAAATGCTCGCCGCTGTCACCCTCATGTCTGCCGTAGAGGAAATCTATGTACCCTAAACGGAACCGTACATTCGGTTTGAAATAGTAGTCATAGTATACGTCCCAGACCTGTGCATTGAACGGATAGAACCCTATCGTGCTCTTTCCTGAAGGGTCATAGAAGTAGTTTCCCGCAGGCGATAACACCGTCCCTTTCCTCCTGAACCCACGATAGTTGAAGGGATTGATCCATGCTTCGCTGCCGTCTGCGAACTCGACTGACAACTGCATATCAGAGCTGATCAGATCGCCTGTATTAAATCCTGCAAACCACATATGCCCAGGGTATCCTTTCTCATCAACATTCACGGTGTCAGCAGTTGCAACACCTCCGGGCCTGACACTGTGGGCCGGGAGGTTGAAATGACTGTAATAGTAAGCGCCATAGATCTGTAACCCTATGAGTTGCGTGTCGACATATGCGCCGGCCAGCACATAATCGGTGTTCATATCCTGCACATAGGTTGCTTTTGAGGTGTTGGGCATATGCCAGTCCTGCATGGTCAACCCGCTCAGGATTACCTCTGTGTCTTTCCCCACCTTTACCTGTGCCTGCGCAAGGAATGCATCGGCGTCTGCCTGTACCTGCTTGTTATCAGTGTTGACGAGCTTATATTCATCGTATTTCAGGTAACCGAGGATAATCCCGGTTTTGTCTTTGACTTTAGACTCATATGTCTTGAGGGTCGGGGCCTTACCCGGCTCGCTCTGTTTACCCCATAGTCTTGTCGAAGTCCAGGGGAGAGCGAC
>JAKLQR010000219.1 GCA_022013235.1 Thermodesulfovibrionales bacterium
ATAAGTAAGACTACATCCCCCTCACCCTTGCCCTCTCCCTCCAGGGGAGAGGGGACTTGACGAACTCCCCTCCCTTGAGGGGAGGGGACAAAGGGGAGGGTGTGAGAATATGTATCCTTACTTATAGCCGTCTTAGTAACAAGGATAATAGCTTCATCCAGCCCGCCCGGAATAACACTTTTTTTAATGCAGTACTAATTACCGGATAGCACAAAGAAGTAACCCTTCAGTGAAGAGTTCAATCCCCTCCTTTATAAGGAGGGGTTGGGCAGGTTTGAATATTTTTCCAAAATACCCCACCAACCTCCCCTTGTAAAGGGGAGGATTTTTCACCCGTAACTGAATGGTTTCAAAAGAACATAATTTGTCTTGACTGTGATTTGTCCCTGTGATATAAATATTGGCCGTTCAAATCTAAGGAGGAGAGAACTATGAAGAGAGTTGTTATGGTCCCGTTCATTTTAGCATGCGTATTGTTTTTGTACAGTCCTGTCTGGTCGGCTGTAGTCGGAACATGGGATATCCAGGGTCCGATGACTGTCAAAATTACTGCAAAAGGTCAGAAAACAACAATCATCAAAGGAACAATGGATGATATCTGGACATTCCATGAGGATGGGACATTTGAATCACAGGATGTAGGAGGCGCCTGGACAGAACCAACGAAAAAGTTTACGGTCTATCCCGATCCGGCAGATATCAGTGATATTTTTGAAGAGATGTTAAGTGAAGAGCTTGAAACCGACATAACGGTTGAAGAGATAACAGAAATCACATGCATCGGCGCAGAAAAGAAGGACGGCACCATAAAGGGAAAGTTAAAGATATCTATGAACATATATTCCAGTGAATATGGAATCTACGGGAAGGCAAAGGTTTCATGTAAGTTTGTAGGGATACCGGCAGATGTCATGAATTAGCCTGATGATACGAACGATATTAATTTTAGTCTGTAATTAATCAGAGTATTTTTTGAAAAGGGCGGGTTTAACTATCCCGCCCTTTTTTATTGTCTCTTTATTTGGTCAGGCAGTGACGATTACCGTTATACCGCAACGCAGGTAAATATCTGGTAATGCAGATACGCGCAGAATCCGTCCGGTGTTTTCCGGAAGACATTATCGGGTTCACTGAACTCCCTGGTGATGGAGCTGCAAATTTCCCTGACCTTTCCCTCATTCAGCCCATAGCGCTTCGCCAGGTCGTCCGATGTCAACGGCAGCAGCGGCGCAGGTTCAACTGAGAGCACAGACCATCCCGACTGCACAAGAAGCGTCCGGAGGTCATCGGTCTGGGGATACCATTTTCCCGTACCCATGTGCGTATAGAGCATGTTCAGACATTCGGCGTCTCTCTCTCTCGAAACATGCTGTCTGGTGAATAAAGAATTCCCCGTTTGCCATCTGGGTCCGAAGGTGATGCAGGAATGGCCTGATACCGTGCTTTCCCATATAATGGAGTGCGGAGCGCATGAGGAAGAGAAATTTGTCCGCGCGGGGGTGGATGCGGGTACGCGTAAAAGTTTCTATCGCGCACTGCACCGTGTGAATGCAGTCATGCGCCGACTCGCCGAGCTGCTTTCCTGAGAGGTCGATGTTTACAAGTTCAGCGGACAGCCCCGGGCACTGCTCCCGCAGGGCGCCGAGGAGATAGCCGGTCCCTCCACCGAGGTCGACGACTACTTCGGGATGTGAATATCTCACCGCTTCGCATATGTTTAAAAGCAGAGGCTTTGCGACAGAGGGGTCTGAAAAATATCCTCCATGGAAATTCCCCCAGGCGGCGCCGTGGACATCTCTTTCTTTCCGGATGTCGCGTCCAGTGGACTTTCTGCTCATGAAATCTTTTTCATAATATGCATAAGGGGAATCCCCAGTTTCCTTGCGAGTTTCTTACAGTCTTCATATTCGGGGGTCGCCTTCAGGACCTCTCCTCCGAGGCGGGAAAATTTCACCCGTATTTTCCCAAACTCTGTATCCATGCTTTTGATCGTCCGATCAAGTGCGATTCTCTCCATCTCATAAAACCTCACCCCGATAGAACTGGTTTCTTTCAGGATGATTGCACTCAGGGTATTCCTCTGTGCGTTTCTGCAGAGAGCAGAGAGCTTGACGCCCGGCCTCCCTTTCTTCATGAGAATCTGTGTGAGAAAGACATCAAGAGCGCCGGCCCGGAATAGCTTTTCCATGACATATTCGAACAGCTGAGGGTTCATGTCGTCAATATTCGTCTCGATAACCGTAATCGTATGATCGGACGGGTCCGCCGGAGCGTTCCCGGGGAGTTCACGGGAGAGGAGATTCCCGATGAAGACTCTCAGCACGTTCGGCCATCTGCTCAAATCTCTTCCGCCAGCGCCGATGCCTGTTGTTGTTGTCTCCATCAAGGGCATCCCGGCGAATTCCGAGGCGAGTTCTTTTATGATGACCGCGCCGGTGGGCGTTGTCAGCTCATACGGTATTCCCGTAGAATACACCGGAACATCTTTCAGTATCTCGACAGTGGCGGGAGCCGGAACAGGCAGTGTTCCGTGTTCTGTCTCGACAAAGCCGCTTCCGAGATTTACCGCCGACGAGAGTACTTGTTCGATTCCGAGCAGGCTGAGCCCGATAAGCGTGCCGAATATGTCTGCTACACAGTCTACCGCGCCGAGTTCATGGAGATGAACTTTTTGCAGGGGGATGCCATGCACCTTCGCCTCAACCCGAAAAATCCGTTCGAAGATTCGCAGGCCTTTCTGTTTGATGTCGGGAGACAGTGACGACGTCCGTATAATTTTCCTGACATCGTTGAAAGTTCGGGCAGGGTTGTGAAGACCTTTCCTGCATACCACGTCTATCTTTGTGGCCGCAAGGTCAGCCCGTTTCACTTGTTTTGAAACGAGGCGATATCCTTTCACAGGGATTTTTTTCAGCTCTCTTTTCAGTTTTGGCAGCGGCACCCCGGCATCTACCAGCGCACCGAGGCACATATCACCGCTTATTCCGGAAAAGCAGTCAAAATAGGCTATCTTCACGGATATACCCCTCCTTATGATGACTATTGTACCACCTCTATATCTATGCAGGGAAGTGCTTGTTCAAATACCTTACTTGTGGTAAGGTTATAGCAATAACACGTACAGAATAAATAATTATTTACAGTCTCATAATAGTAAATACATAAATGATCCCCCTCA
The DNA here is from genome assembly GCA_022013235.1 of Thermodesulfovibrionales bacterium. Classification (GTDB taxonomy): domain Bacteria; phylum Nitrospirota; class Thermodesulfovibrionia; order Thermodesulfovibrionales; family SM23-35; genus JAKLQR01. The sequence goes on from JAKLQR010000219.1 coordinate 3,179, forward strand.
CCCTTGCCCTCTCCCTCCAGGGGAGAGGGGATTATAGTTGGTTCCTCCCCCTTGAGGGGGGAGGGTTGGGAGAGGGTGAAATATAAATACTATTTTGAGACCGTTAATAAAATAATTCCCAGGGGGGATAATGAATGGCCGATCCGTTTATTCTTGAGGACGGCTCCCATATTGCGGTGGTCGGAGGCGGGCCTACCGGCTCTTTTTTCAGCATCTTTGCGCTAAGAATGGCAAAGATGATCAATAAAAATCTCCGGGTGACGATCTACGAACCCAAAGATTTCAGCAAAGACGGCCCGCTGGGATGCAACCGCTGCGGGGGCATCATATCCGAACTCCTCGTCCAGGCACTCGCAGTGGAAGGGATAAACCTCAGCGACAGAATTGTCCAGCGAGGGATTGATTCCTATAAACTTCATACCGATCATGGAACAGTGTCCATAGATACTCCGACTCACGAAAAGAGGATTGCCGCAGTATACAGGGGAGGCGGACCGAAGGGGACTATGGGACAGGAAAAAGAGAGTTTCGACGGGTTTCTCCTGAACCTTGCCAGGCAAGAGGGCGCTCTGCATGTTCCCCTGAAAATAGACCATATAGAATACAGGAACTCAAAACCGGTGCTTCTTTCCAGAGAGGGGGATGTGCAGGAAGCAGACCTTGTGGTTGGAGCGATCGGTGTCAAAAGCCAGACATCAAAGCTCTTTGAACATATGCGGTTCGGATATAGAAGGCCCGAAACGGTTACTGCCGCTATTGCCGAGATTGGGTTTGACCGCGATATTCTCTCAGAGCGCTTCGGCGCCTCCGTACACCTGTTCCTGCTCCCGCTGAAAGAGATAAAGTTTGCCGCAATGATTCCGAAAGGCACGTATGTGACAATCTGTATTTTGGGGAAGAATATGAACGTGAGGAGCGTGAATGAATTCCTGGATCACCCTGCTGTAGCGGCTGTCCTCCCTGCTTCCGTCCCATACAAAATCGGCTGCCGATGCCTCCCTCAGATGAATGTGAGGGCACCCGGAGTACCGTTTACCGACCGCGTTGTGATGTGCGGCGATGCAGGGTCGACGCGGCTCTTCAAGGACGGGCTCGGCGCGGCGTACCTTATGGGTAAGGCTGCGGCAAAAACCGCGGTATTTCATGGCGTGAGCGCCGACCATTTCAGACGGGAGTATCTTCCCGTGTACCGGAGCATCGTGAACGACAACAGATACGGGAAAATTCTGTTTCAGGCGACTGATTTATTCAAGAAATACAAAACACTTACCAGGGGAATGCTGAAAGTCATCAGCAGGGAACAGGAGGACCAGTATCGATCCAAAAGACTGAGTTCGGTTCTCTGGGATATGTTTACCGGAAACGAGCGGTATAAAAATATTTTTTTCAGGACGCTCAATTTTCCCCTGCAGCATGATCTTCTTTGTGAGATAACAAAAGAATTTATCGCGGGTAAGGCATGAGAGAAGACGAACTGGGCAGGATGTATTCTGAAGGGGAGCAGATATTCGGGGAAGGGCAGGAAGGCGACCGGATGTATGTCATTCAGGCGGGAAGAGTGAAGATCACGAAAAAGTCCCGGACAGGTGATATGACCATCGCGGTGCTCGAAAGCGGAGATATTTTCGGAGAGATGGCGTTGTTTGACAAACTGCCGCGTTCCGCCACTGCCACCGCGATGGGCAATACGCGGGTGCTGACCATTGACAAGGACAAACTTTTTCAGACCATAAGCAGGGACCCGACTCTCGCGTTCAGAATCATTTCGTCCATGAGTTCCAGGATCAGGAGACTCGATGACGAATTGATTCAGGTGAAGAAGAATAAATTGAATATCTGTACAGATCTCGACGAGACCTGTGAGTATATTCTCGAAGAGGCAAAAAATGTCATACCCGCCGAAAACGGTTCGATCATGCTCCTTGACGAAGACGGAGAGACGCTCTCGGTCAGAGCGGCCTTCGGGAAGGAGTGGAATCCAAAGATTAAGCTTCGGGTTGGAGAAGGTGTTGCCGGAGATGTGCTGAAGACCGGCAAGGCTGAACTGATCAACAGCGTTTCACAGGACGCAAGATTTAAATCAGGATCTGCGAAAATTTCATCCATGCTCTGTGTGCCGCTCAAATGGAAGACCAGCATCGGGACTCTCAATATGAGCAACAGTTCGAATAAATTATTCACGCTCGAAGACCTTAAAATGCTCCGTTCCCTTGCCATGTATGCTTCTATTGCGATACAGAACGCAAAGAGCTGTGCTCAGCTCAAGAGCACCACAGAAGAGATGATCATGCATGTCTCTCTGCTGGATGTGTCATGATGTGTGCGGAGATTATAACGCGGGGAAAAAGTGCGGGTTCATGCGTCTCCCTTCTGTCTTGATATCGCAGGGGGATGACAGAACCGGAGGTATTCCGGTGGAAGCGGTGTTCATACAAAATTTCGCTGGATATTTTTACAGAAAAGTGTAGAATAAATATCCACTATGAAAATCAGAGTCATCGGCTGTTCGGGTGCTGAGTTTCCGGGACACAACCCTCCTTCCTTCCTCCTCGATAAAGAAATCGTGTTTGATGCAGGAAGCATTACAAACGTCCTCGATAGAAAAGCGCAGTTAAAAATTAAACATATATTTATTACTCATGCTCATCTCGATCATATCCTGAGTATCCCGTTTCTTGCCGATAATATCATTGTAGGAAATAGTGGGCGCACCATTACACTTTACAGCATCGCCCCTGTAATCAGGACAATCAGGACCCATCTCTTTAATAGTGAAGTGTGGCCGGATTTCACTCTCATACCGAATCCCCGGGAGGCTATTCTCAACCTTACCGCCCTGAAGGCCGGGAGGATGATTACGGTGAACGGGTATTCTGTAACCCCTTACAAAGTAAACCATCCCGTCCCCGCGGTTGGATATCTTGTCGAAGACAGAGGGGGAAAACGGTTTTTCTACACCGGCGATACCGGTCCGACACGACAGACATGGAAGCAAGCAGGGAAGAGACAGCTTGATGCCCTTATTATCGATGTTTCTTTTCCGAACAGCATGCGGGAGCTTGCAATTACTACAGGACATTTAACTCCTGAGTTATTATGGGAAGAAATTAAACATATGCCCTTTAAACCTCAACGTGTCTATGTCACACACCTTAAGCCGCAATATTCTCGAAAAATCAGCGCGGAACTCCGGAAACTCCCGTTAAGACATCTGAAAATACTGAAGGACGGCGATACAATCAGAATATGACGAATGCATGACAGGGAGGATGAAACATCAACCAGGCAAGGTTTTTCACAGGATATTCACGAAACGCCTTGATATTGTTAGGTTTATACGAATGAAAAGAAACACGGGCGTGGGAATATCCCGTTAAAAGTATAACAAATTGATTTTAAAGTATAATTTATCTGACTTGCACTCAGGCAGGAATGAAAGATTCCTGGATTTTCAAAGGTTCCCAAAAGGTAAGAACACGTTTACTCACAGGTTATGAACAGGTGATGGGGATTATCAGAAGTTCTTATAAGTTTATAAAGACAGGGAAAATAAATCAGGCCTGGCTATTTTCTTTTTCCATTTAAGGTTCAGAAAATGGTATTGTATGAAGACTATAAAGTGAGAGAAGCTACAACGCATGAAATGTAATGTCGCTTCTTAATTCTAGTAAGAAAGGGTAAGGAATGGGCAAGAAACTGTATGTAGGAAGTATCTCTTTCAATGCGACAGAGGAATCTCTCAGAGAGCTCTTCTCGAGTATTGGAGAGGTTGAGTCGGTGAAAGTGATCACAGATCAGGACACCGGGCGTTCTAAGGGGTTTGGCTTTGTAGAAATGTCATCTGAGGAAGATGCGAAAAAAGCCATAGAACAATTAAACGGCAAAACATTCATGGAACGTGCTTTGATCGTCAATGAGGCAAGGCCCCAGCAGCCAAGAGAGAAACGCGGGTTCGGCGGCGGCGGTGGCGGCGGCAGGGGCGGCTATGGACAGGGAAGAGGATCAGGGTATGGAAAAGGCAGGAGATAAGTTATTATAGAGATTAGAGTAGTAGATAATGATATTGAAAAAGCCATTAAAGTCCTGAAACGGAAAATCCAGACGGAAGGTCTTCTCAAAGAGATCAAAACAAGAAGTTACTACGAGAAGCCGTCGGTAAAAGAGAAACGAAAACGTGCTGAGGCACGCAGGAAAAGGGCAAAGGCTCAGAAATTCAGAAGGTTTTAATACGCTTCTCGAAAAGCATTTTTCCCGTTAAGATCTTATTCTATTGCGGGCAGTATTGCCTTGAAAGTGCGCCGTATGGGCTTATCCTGGAATACTGGCCGCAAAGAATAATGAATACACAAGGAAAAGCAGGGAAAAGCGAATAGATAGAGAGTATTGCCCGGAAGTTTTGTCGATAAAACCTGCATAAACCAGCATATCCGCCCGTTTGTGGTGATTCTTCAGTCATGCACGTTCTCCTGCAGGTTTTTAGGGTGGTCGATTGCTCCATGAGAACATCAGGTTCTCTCGTGTTCTATCAAACATGTCCATGTTAAGGAGGAAGCTTTGAGGGAATGGGATATTTTTGATGAAATCTTGGACTTAGGCAAAAGGCGTGGAACGCTTTCTTATGATGAAATAAATGATGCATTTCCTCCTGAGTTTGTTTCTCCGGGTGAATTGGCGGAATTCATGGATCTTTTGAACGATATCGGGATTAGAGTGATTGATGATCAGGAACTTTGCTCTGAGGACGGAGAGGAACTAGAGGAAGAGGAGCAGAGAGAGTACGAAAAGAGAGAAGACCTTATTCAGACATACTTCCATTCGATGGGGAATATTTCAATCCTCAAGAGGGACGAGGAAGTAGAGCTTGCAAAGAGCCTGGAAGAGGGCAAAGAGATTATTAAGGAAATTGTTACGAATCTCCCCTTTTATGAGAGCCACGAATCGGGCAGAGAGGGAAAAAACGGAGAAGGAACGAAAAGTTCAGAAAAAGAGACAACAGATGCGGACGTCGAAGTGACCCTGAGTATATTTGAGAATCTCGTGACAAGAATAGAACGGGCGGAAAGAAGACTTGCGGGGTACGGGACCTTGAAAGATTTAAAAAAGATAATCACTGCAAAAAAGAAAAAACATTCCAATCCGGTTCAACTCAGCGCCATAGCAAAAGAAGTGCAGAATGAATTTAGGAAGGTTGAATCAGAAGCAGGGATCAAGGTTCAGGAATTGAAAGCAAAGTGGGACAGAATAACCAGGGCAAGGCTCCTTGTTACCGAAGCGAAAAATGAATTAATCACCCGGAACCTGAGATTAGTGGTGAATGTTGCCAAGCATTATATCGGGAGAGGTCTTTCCCTGCTCGATCTCATTCAGGAAGGGAATATCGGCCTCATGAGGGCAATTGACAAGTACGACTATACAAAGGGTTTCAAGTTCAGCACTTATGCAACATGGTGGATAAGGCAGGCAGTAACAAGGGCCATAATGGAC
>JAKLQR010000220.1 GCA_022013235.1 Thermodesulfovibrionales bacterium
GAAGTACTACCGCGTCAGTCAGTGTATCAGAAAACTGTAGTTGTAGTCCCTTTTTCCCGTAAATTCAGCTCCCTTATAAGCAAATAAAAATTATTAATCACCGCCAAGCAAAATCTCCATTGACATTATATTAAAGCATTTGCTAATATTTTTTACTGCTACAGTAAAGTGAAAGCAAGGGTTTAAGGTTTTTATAAACTCCCCCCATATAGTGGCAGAAGTCCTTTCTGCCACTATTTTTTTCTTCAGCGGTTTTCTTCAGCGTTCCCTATTGTGCAGATTCATGAATACGATATAATAATCTTACCGGAATGAAGAAAAACGGCTTCATAAGGACGGATCATCATGCCTGCTAATCTCCCGCCTGAATATTTCGAAGCTGAAAAAAGGTTCAAACAGGCGGTCACTGCGGCGGAGAAGACCAGTGCGCTTGAGGACCTCATTGCAACTGTTCCGAAGCATAAAGGTACGGATAAACTGAGAGCTGACTTAAGAAAGCGCCTCTCTCAGTTGAGAAAAGAGGCAATGAGCAAAAAGAAAGGGGGGAGGGGAGATCTCTATGTTGTCCAGAAAGAAGGAGCGGCACAGATAGGTCTCGTCGGCTTTCCGAATGCCGGGAAATCCTCGCTCCTCGCATGTCTGACAAACGCTTCTCCCGTTATTGCCGAGTATCCTCTCTCGACACTGAATCCTCTTCCGGGAATGATGCCCTTTGAGGATATTCAGATTCAACTGGTTGATCTGCCGCCGGTAGGGAATGAATCGACCGATGGGTGGGTTTCGGGTATCCTGCGGTATTCAGATGCACTGGCGCTTGTGCTGGATCTTTCAGAAGGCCCTGAGATTCAGGCGGAACTCCTCATTGAACAACTTGAACGATGGAATATCCGGCCAGTCACTCCTTTGCTCCCGGAGCCAGAGGACGGAACAGGGCGGAATATTGTGCTCAAAAGAATTCTTCTGGCCGGCAACAAAGCAGACCTGCCGGATGCGGACGAGAAATTTCTCAGGCTCAGCGCACAATACGGAAAGACCTATCCTTGTGTCGCTCTCTCTGCCAGGAAGAAAGAAAATATCGAGGAACTGAAAAGAGAACTGTTCGCTCTTGCAGGCATAATCAGAATCTATTCGAAGCCTCCGGGGAAAGAGCCGGACCTGTCGAAGCCCTTCACCGTACCGTCGGGTTCTACTATTCTTGACCTCGCAAGAACAATCCATAAGGATTTTACCGGGGGCCTGAAGTATGCCCGCATATGGGGTTCAGCGCGGTTTGACGGCCAGAGAGTTGAAAAGACCTATGTCCTGCAGGACAGGGATGTGGTGGAATTTCACGCCTGAGAGTGTGCTAATCTTTTTCGACAACCTTCCCGATGCTGACAATTTTATCGTCTCCCTCTACGTCCATGAGCTTTACGCCCTGGGTGTTCCTTCCGTGAAGGGAAATATTGCCGGCTACAGTCCGGATGAGTTTCCCGGAACTGGTTATCATAACGATCTCATCCTCGTCTCTCACCTGCAGGAGGCCGACAGCCTTCCCGCCTTTTTTTATGACTTTGATCGAGATGACCCCTTTGCCCCCTCGGCTTTGCACGGGATAATCCGAGATGTTGGATCGTTTACCGAGGCCTCTTTCTGTAACGGTTAAAATTGCAGTCTTCTCCTCCGCAACCTCAGCGGATACAACCTCGTCTCCCTTCGTCAGCCTGATCCCGCGAACGCCTATGGATGTTCTTCCTGTATCACGCACGTCCTCCTCATTGAACCGGATAGATATCCCGTTTTTTGTCCCGATGATGAGATCACTCTTCCCGTCGGTCTTCTTGACCGCGATCAGTTCGTCGCCTTTTTCAAGGGTGATGGCGATGATTCCCTTTCCCCTCGGGTTGCTGTATTTTTCGAGGGCAGTCTTTTTCACCGTTCCCTTTTTCGTAAACATGACGAGATATTCTTCCGTGAAATCACGCACGGGAAGCGCGGTGGCAATGCGTTCTCCTTCAGAGAGCGCAAGCAGATTAATCAGGGCCTTCCCTTTTGTCGCACGTCCTGCCTCCGGGAGTTGATAAGTCTTGAGCCAGTACAGACGGCCGAGGTTGGAGAAAAACAGCATATACGCATGGGTCGCGGCGATGAAGAGCTCTTTCACAAAATCCTCTTCCTTTGTTTCCATCCCGATCAGTCCCTTGCCGCCGCGGCGCTGGCTTCTGTATTCACTCAATGGATTTCGCTTGATATATCCGTGGTGAGAGAGAGTGACCACCATCTCTTCGTCGGTGATGAGGTCTTCTATGGTAATCTCCTTCATTTCCGGCATAATCTCGGTCTTCCTTACATCAGCATACTTTAGCTTTATCTCCAGGAGTTCGTCCCGAATGATCTGAGAGACAAGGGCATTATTTTCGAGGATAGCCTTCAGCCGTGCAATCTCTTTTAAGGTTTCTTTGTAATCCTGTATGATCTTCTCCCGTTCAAGACCGGTCAGTCTCTGGAGTTTCATGTCCAGGATAGCCTGCGCCTGGATTTGAGACAGAGGATAATCGCTCATCAATGCCGTTCTTGCCTCTTCCGGAGACTGCGATTGCCTGATAAGCGCTATGATCGCATCGAGGTGATCGATGGCTATCTTCAGACCTTCAAGGATATGCGCCCTTTCTTCAGCTTTTCTTAACTCGTAGCGGGTTTTCCTGAGCACGACATCGCGCCGGTGCTGCAGGAAAAGATTAAGCAGCTCATTCAGTTTGAGAACCTTGGGCTGATTATTTACAAGCGCAAGCATGATGATCCCGAAGGTTGTTTGCATCTGGGTGTGTTTGTACAGGTTGTTGAGAACGACTTGCGCCATCTCACCTCTTTTCAGTTCGAGCACAACCCTGATCCCATCCCTGTCCGACTCGTCCCGCAATTCTGATATCCCTTCGAGCTTCTTTTCCCTCACGAGCTGGGCGATCTTCTCGATCAACCGGGCTTTGTTCACCTGATACGGCAGTTCGGTGACGATGATGTTTTCACCGCCGCGATGCTCGCGTTCGATTCTCGCCTTTGCCCTTACTTTAATGAGACCCTTTCCTTCGGAGTATGCCTGAAAAATGCCGTTCATCCCATGGATGATGCCTCCGGTCGGAAAATCAGGTCCCTGGACGCTCTTCATGAGATCTTTTAATGATGCATCCGGATTGTCCAGGAGCGTCATAAGCCCGTCGATAATTTCCCCAAGGTTATGGGGAGGGATATTGGTAGCCATGCCGACAGCGATTCCGGAGGATCCGTTGACAAGGAGATTCGGAACCCTCGAGGGAAGCACAACGGGTTCCTCGGATGTTTCGTCAAAATTAGAAATAAAATTGACGGTTTCTTTGTCTATGTCGGCAAGCAGTTCTTCTGCGATTTTTGCAAGTCGTGCTTCCGTATACCGGTACGCAGCGGCCGGGTCCCCGTCAACAGAACCGAAATTGCCCTGACCGTCAACGAGAGGATACCGCATGTTGAAATCCTGCGCGAGCCTCACAAGGGCATCGTACACCGCGGTATCACCATGGGGATGATATTTTTTCAGTACTTCACCGACGACGCCGGCACATTTTGAATATTTTCTTCCCGGAAGCAACCCTTCCCGGAACATTGCATACAGTATCCGCCGCTGGACAGGCTTCAACCCGTCCCTGACTTCCGGCAGCGCTCTTCCTATGATTACGCTCATCGCATAATCAAGATAAGAACCCTTCATTTCTTCTTCTATGCTTATTGGTACCTTAGCCATGAAATCTCCTTCAAAAGTGTGAAACAACAATTATTTTACCATATTGCTTTTCTTGACGGCTTAAAAATATAATTAAAGCATATGCTATCGAAAGTGCTCAGTGCAACCGTCCTGGGTATCAACGCCTATATTGTCGAGGTCGAGGTCGATATTACCTCGCGGGGACTGCCGCATTTCTCTCTGGTAGGTCTTCCCGACGCCGCGGTAAAGGAATCCAGAGACCGGGTAAAGGCCGCACTGAAAAATGTCGGGTTCCAGTTCCCCCTCAGGCAGATCACGATTAACCTTGCCCCTGCCGATCTGAAGAAGGAAGGGTCGTCATTCGACCTTCCGATCGCACTCGGTATCCTTGTGGCTGAAGGAGTGCTCGACCAGTCTTCACTGGAAGGGTATCTCCTCACCGGCGAGCTTTCACTGAACGGAGGAGTGAAACCCGTAAGGGGCGTTCTGTCGATGGCGATGCGGGCCAGGGAACTCGGCTTGAGAGGACTGCTTCTCCCTCATGAGAATGCATCAGAGGCAGCAGTGGTTCGTGGTCTGCCTGTGTTCGGCATGAGAAGCCTTCCCGAAATTACCGAATTCCTGATTGA
>JAKLQR010000025.1 GCA_022013235.1 Thermodesulfovibrionales bacterium
AATATGAGACGCTCTTCCGTCAACTCGCCGGCACTTTGGCCCAATGGCATCTGGCAGGCGCTGTGCACAACGATCTCAAATGGTTCAATATACTGGTGCAGAAGAACGGCCCGGATTTTCTGTTTGCCTTTGTCGACCTTGACAGGGCTGAGCTTCATCCTTCTCCCTCCATACAGGGTATGATCAAGGATTTAAGGCGAATCTACAGGGGGGGGAAGGAATTCATGGTCGAGAAGCTTATCGAAACAGCGTTTTTTCCGACTTATCTGAGTTGTCTCCCTGAGGAGATCAGGAAGCAGATCCATGTTGAATCTATTTTCAGAATAGCCTCGCAGGAATGGCGTGACAAGGGAAGACTGTTGTACCTGGAGAATGAATCACGGTATCAGAGCCCGGTGAAGTCTGGTGTGGGATTGGTATTCAGAAAGATATTTAATTTTCCGGGTTAACCGATTCTTTTTGGCCTGTCCCTTTTTGCGTTTACGATGCAAAAGAAACCGAACGGTTTTTTGAAGGGGTTTGTAAGCTGGTGGGGGGCTGAGGGTTCGATATAGAGTGTATCGAGGAAACCGATTGAATATTTCTTTTTCTTTACGGTGCAGACGCCTTCTCCCCGGATGCCTATGACGACGTGTTCATGCCTGTGGGTCTCGAAGCTGCTGTAACCGCCGGGGGCAATCTCGAAATATCGTACGTGAAATTTGGCCGTTTCCCCATGACTGCCGATCAATGTCTGCCGTATCAGGCTGGACCAGTCTTTCCCCATTGGTTTGTATTTTTCAATCTTCACCCCGTGCCAGGCGAAGTCGCCTTTAAACCGGTACAGGGTTGTCTTATTTATTTTTTTTGTTCCTCCTTTGTCGACCGGTTTCTTTTGCCAGTCGCATGAGAAGGCTTTAACAGTGTTTTTTTTCATTCCTGAACATCCTCTTCATAATATATCGAGTTACTATGACGGCTATAAGTAAGAATACATGTTCTCACACCCTCCCCTTAATCCCCTCCCCTCAAGGGAGGGAAAATTATTCGGTCCCCTCTCCCCTGGAGGGAGAGGGCAAGGGTGAGGGGGAATGTAGTCTTTCTTATGCACTTCTTCTTAGTAAAAAATATTGAACAATGTCTGCATGAATGAGTTAGAACACAACAATACTCTTCAGCGAATCCTTTGCCTCAGCTGTCAGCCTGAAGGCCTCTGCGGTTCTCTCTATGGGGAACCTGTGAGTCACTAGCTTTTCAGCCCTGACCATCCCTTCTTCAATTATTTCGAGCGCATCTGCTGTATCAGGCGGTCCGCAGGAATAGCTTGTGATTATATTGATATCCCGGAAATAGAGTGCATTCGGCTCAAGCGTGAGTTTTTCCCCGGGCTTTGCCGGCGTAAAGAAAAGGACCCGTGCTCCTGCGCCCGCAGCTGAGATCCCCTGCTTCATAGCTTCCGCGCTGTTTGGTCCGACAATGACAATATCCGCCATTTTTCCTTTTGTCAGTTCTTTGAGTGATCCGATGAGATCTTCCCTCAGAATGTTGATCACTCCGTCGGCTCCGAACTGTCTTGCTTTTTCAAGGCGGTATGGGACCATATCGGCTCCGATGATTTTCCCGGCGCCATATTTTCTCGCGAGCAGGACGTGCAGCAGTCCCATTACCCCGAGCCCGATGACCAGCACCGTGTCGCCATGCTTTATTTGCGTTCTTTTCAATGACTTTACCACACAGGCAGTCGGTTCTATCAGCGTGCCGTCCTCATAGCTCAGTGTGTCAGAAAGAATGAGGGTATCATTTTCAAGGTTTGTATGCGGTACAAGAATGAATTCAGAGATTCCTCCGGGAATGATCTTCGTATTTCTCCATGTATCACATTGCACATAATCACCCTGTCTGCAGAAACGGCAGGAAAAACATGGCGCGTGGTGATGAACGAAGACCCTGTCGCCTGGCCGGAAAGACGTCACATTTTTCCCGACTTCGACAATCTCGCCTGCGGGCTCATGACCGGGAACAAGAGGGGCCTTCTGCTCGATATACCAGGGCATCACGTCGCCCGAGCATATCCCGCATGCTTTTGTCCTGATCAATGCATCGTCAGGACCTGTTATCGGGACAGGGACATCCTCGATGCGGATGTCATGCAAGCTGTATAATTTTGCCACTTTCATGTTCAGGGGATGATGGCATACTTTATCCCTCTGCCTTTCGAGAGGTTTCTGAAAGCTGTCTGAATTTTCTCCAGGGGGTATCTCCCTGATATCAGCCTTGATACTTTCAGCCTTCGTGAACAGAGGAGTTCATATGCCTTTTTCACGTCTTGAGGCGTAAAGTGAAAAACACCCTTCAGGGTAATCTCGTCGTAATGGATTCTCCCGGTGTCGTAGGTGACCGTTGTACCGGATTTACAACCGCCGAACAGGATGACCGTTCCACCTCTTCTCACGAAATGCACAGATGCTTCCCAGACCTCAGGCATGCCCGTACACTCGAAAACGAAATCGAATCCCATACCCTTTGTGAACGTCTGGGACAGATTCAGGAGCTTCTCAGGCCTGCATGTCTTCTCAGCGCCGAATTTCTTTGCGGTTGCAAGCCGTGTTCTGTTGATGTCCATCATCGCCACCCTGGCGCCTTTTTCTTTGAGAAGCAGAAGATGGAGAAGACCGATCGGGCCGGATCCGATTATAAGGGCTGTTTCTCCTCTTTGTATGGAGAGCGGTTCCATGGCGTGAACGACGCAGGAGAGGGGTTCAAGGAACGCGGCTTCTTCGAACGAGAGGTTTTTCGGTTTATGGAATACATTCTGCGCTACGATATGAGGAGGCAAAAGGATGTACTCTGCGAATGCCCCGAGGACTTTCGCATTCATGATATTTTCACAAAGATTATAGAGTCTTTTTTTGCAGTACCTGCAGGACAGGCAGGGAGCGCTGTGGACAGCCATGATTTCATCTCCCTCCCTGAAACCTCTCACACCTTTTCCGACATTTGAGGCTACCCCGGAAAATTCATGTCCGAAAACACCCGGCATGGGGATTACAGGATGCCCTCTTATATACGCCTTGAGGTCGGTGCCGCAGGTGAGGGCTGCCCTGATTTTTATCACTAATTCGCCACGGGAAGGAAGCGGGTTTCTGACTTCGCGAAGCTGGATGTTCCCGGGCTCTACAAGGATATTCGCACGCAACGGTTACAACTCCAGCTTGCCGCCAAGCACCTGACCGATGAGTGCGGCAAGCGCGAAAACCGGGATGTATTTCATCTCGATATGGGAGACGGTTCTTGCAATAAAAATAAGTGGAATAGGAACATGGATATAAAGAAACCACCGGAAAGAATATCTTTTTGTCTTTGCGCGCGCATACCCGAAAGGCAGGTTGAACAGAAAAGTAACCGCAAAAAGTGCAAGAACGGTATGAAAATTGGGAGGAAGTTCCATAATATTGAACAATACCGCATGGAAATGAGAGAAGTCAAATCATCTCTTGATAAAAGGACACGATTTTTATATCATCACTATATGGATAAAAATCAAATAATCCGGAGCGTTATTCTCTTGCTTCTCATAGCCTCTTTCGTGTCTTGTGCGGGGATACAGGCAAGGCAGGCGCAGTCTGAATTTGAGGCTGGTCTGTCTCTTTTCAACCGCGGTCATTATGATGATGCTATACCCCATTTTGAAAAGGCCACAGAAATTGATCCTGATTTCGGAAAGGCCTATCTTTATCTCGCTAGGTCATATCTTAATATTGGGAAATGGAGAGAGGCTGTTGCCCCCTTACGTACTGCGTACCGTCTCAGCCCAGGTGAGACGAAAAAGGAAGTTGCGGATATAATCCTCGACATCATCCTCCGCAAGGGCAGCCTGATGGACCAGGGCGCCCAGTCCGAAATTCTGGATCTGCTGAGACAGTAAGTGCAGAAAAGAAGCGCTGCCTTATTCATACGGGAAAATTATATTTCAGTACCTAAAATATCTTTCAGTCATTCCCCGGCTTAATCCCCCGATCAAGTCGGAGGACAGAGTCCAGTATCGAATAATTTAACCTAATAGGTTCTGGATTGTCCGGTCAAGCCGGACAATGACGATTTTAATGTATTTACTTGCCGGGTTAATAAATGAGAGAATCATGAAACTTCTTGAATTTACTATCAAACACCCCCACCCTAACCCTCCCCCCTCAAGGGGGAGGGAATATCTATATAAATCCCCTCCCTTGAGGGGAGGGGCAAGGGGAGGGTGTTTAGAATCGCTCAATTTAGGTTTAAGAAAAAGAACTGGATTGTGAGCCTGTCCCGTACTTGATACTGGAGTCAAGCCGGATAATGACAACCATTGGAACAGAGTTCACTTATGAATAATAAAAGTTTTGAGTATACAGTATGACCAAAGGTTCAAGTCCAACTACAGAAGATATTAAAGAGATTTTAGAAAGCCTTGAGTGCATCCTGACTGCTCACGACAGTTGTGCGGAATTACTCAGCTTTAGGGAAAATACTGCGGTGATTTATTGCGGCGGACCCTGCAAGAACTGCGACAATCGTTGTATCGAGGGGGCTATAAAGGACAGGTTCCCTGATGTTGAGGTGATAATCAAGTAGAAGCATATAAGCAGTTACTTCATTGTCACAATCGTTACGCCGACGCCTCCCTCATCAATAGCGCCGCTCCTGTAATGTTTCACGAGGGGATGCTGGTCAAGATGTTCGCGGACCGCTTTCATTAACAAACCTTTCCCGATGCCGTGGACAACGACAACCTCACGCAGTTCAGCCAATGAAACATCGTTGAGAAAGCGTTCGAGTTTTGAGAGCGCTTCATCCACCCGCAGTCCGACGAGATTTATTTTAAGAGGAACAGTCCCTTCAGGTTCAGGGAACGTAACGGTAGATCTTTCAGGGTATCGGGAATGTTCCTGTTTCATCCTGATATCCGATAACGGCACTTCGATTTCCTTGCTCCCCGCAGATACGCGCAGCCGGTTATTTTTTATATGAACATCGACGATTGAGGCGTTGGAACCGAGGGATTTCACGAATATAATATCCCCCTTTTTCAGCTCTTCAGGGGAAGGGATCGATGAGTCATTCATTGCGAATTCTCTGAGCTTTTCATCAGTCTGTTTTGCCTCTGTTTCCACCTGCTTCAACAGTCTGCGGCTTTCGCTCCGGCCCTTTTTCTTCAGATCGTCGAGATAGGCGTGCATCTGTCTTCTTGCGCCTGCTATGATGTCAGCAGCCTCCTGATATGCTTTTGCAATTATGTCGCGCTGCTTCATTGCGGACTCGGAACGCATCAGTTCGAGTTCCCTGCTCTTCTCCTGAACTTCGGCTTGCTGTTCCCGAATTTCCTCAAGGGACTTTTCGTACTGCATCCTTTTCTCATGAAGGTCAACGATCATGGTATCGAGTTCTGTCTTGATGCTTCCGATCATGCTTCTCGCGTCGTTGATTACCTGTTCAGGCAGGCCGTATTTCCTGGCTATTGAGAGTGCATGTGACTGTCCGGGTTCCCCCATCCGCAGGCGGTAAAGAGGGTTAAGGGTCTTTGAGTCAAACTCCATGGAAGCATTCAGCATTCCCTCTGTTTTGTGGACAAACCCCTTGATCTCAGAGAGGTGCGTTGTCGAGAACACAAGACCTCCGGTCTTCCGTATCTCTTTCAAAACCGCACAGGCAAGCGCAGCGCCTTCCTCTGGATCGGTGCCGGTTCCGAGTTCATCCATCAAAATGACGGTTTCCGGACCGGTATTTTTCAGGATTTCAGATATGTTCGAGACGTGTGCGGAAAATGTCGAGAGATTGTCCTCGATGGACTGTTCGTCCCCTATATCGACGAGCAGATTCTCAACGAGCGGCAGATGAGAGGACGAATCCGCTGGGATGGGCATTCCTGAAAGCGCCATGATCAGGAGAAGACCGATGGTCTTGATCGAGATTGTTTTTCCGCCGGCGTTTGCCCCTGTGATGACCATAACGGTATTCATGCCGCCTAATTCTACATCGAGCGGGACTACCCGGAGCCCTGTGGGTTTTTTGTCAAAAGACAACTGAAGGAGAGGATGCCTGGCCTGCACAAGGATGACTTCGAGGGAATTATGTATGGACGGCATATGCATGTTCAATCTGTCTGCAAACTTTGCAATGCAGTTCAACATATCGAGATACACTATCGTCCGGAACTCTCCTTCGATTTCGTCGATTACTGCGCGCATGGTTGCGCAGATAGCGCGGAGTATGCGGATTTCCTCTGCCTTCTGGTCCGCAATAAGATTTTCGAGTTCGTTTGCAAGATTAATGATTGCAAGCGGTTCGATAAAGGCGGTCTCGCCCGATTTCGAGATGTCGTGGACAACTCCGGGGATCTGTCCTTTGGAATCCATTCTTACCGGGATGACCCATCTGCCTGAACGTTGTGTTACAAAATCGTCCTGGAGAAATGTTGAGACATGCTCGTCTCTCACGATTTCCTCGAGTTTCTTCCGGATCTTTGTGCCAAGCC
>JAKLQR010000221.1 GCA_022013235.1 Thermodesulfovibrionales bacterium
AATGAAAATCCGGCTGTCTTCTGCCCTGAGTGCAGGACAAGTTCAAAAAAGATGATTACCGGAGGAACAGGGTTCATTATGAAAGGCTCTTATCAGAAGGATACAGGCATCCAATGCGGAAGGGAACAGACATGCTGCGGCAGGAGCACCCCCTGCGAGACACGTCCGTGTGACAAATGATGAATTTTGTATTTTCCGGACATAGTACAGCAACAAAAGCAATAAATTCGCAATATCACGCGTACTCAATAATTCGAATATGAAAACCATGAACATTGAAGGATGTCAAATTTATGAGATTATAAAAAACAGTCTCCCGATAGGATTTACTCTTGTTGACGAAGAAGGGGTAATTGTTGATTTTAACCCAAAAGCAGAAGTAATAACCGGCTACCTGAAAAGTGAAGTAATCGGCCAATCTCATCTTGAGATTCTCCATGGCACAACCGACAGGGCAGCCTGCCCTTTATTCCTGTATGCCATACAGAAAAAACAGCAATCGGCAGCAGTAGAGACTAATATTAAGAATAAAGACGGTGACCTAATAACGATAATGGCTTCGATCTCGCCTATTTTTGATGAAGATCAGAATTTCATCGGAGGGATTGAACTGTTTAGGGATATTACTAAAATCAAAAAGCTGGAACGCGAGCGAAAAAATATCCTTCCCATGTTTGCCCATGATATGAAAACTCCTGTTATTACTGCCGGCGGTTTTTTATCAAGACTGCTCGCGGGAAAAGTTGGCTCTCTTACAGAACAGCAAGTGAATACCGTGCATATAATAAGAGACGAGCTGACAAAAGTAGAGGAGTTGATAACTGATTTTCTTGAATTTTCCCGGTTCGATGCAACGGAATACAGACCGTTAAAAAGTGCTTTCAACATAGAAGATGCCATAAACAGTCAGATAGAGGAAGCCGGAATTGAAGCAGCGAAGAAGAACATTCATATTTCTTTTGAGTATCCGAATACCTTAGTCCCGGTAATTTATGCTGATGGAAGAATGATAGATCGTGTTCTATCAAATTTGCTTGATAATGCAGTGAAATACTCACAACATGATACCACAATAGTGGTGAAGCTGAATGACTGGAACCTGGAAGTGCAGGTTCAGGTGGTTGATGAAGGGGTTGGCATATCTGAAGAACATCTCCCGTATATCTTTGATGCTTTTTACCGTGTGAACAGGGATTCCGGCGGCTCAGGGCTCGGGCTTTCCATAGTGAAAACAATAATAGAAGCGCACAGCGGGAAGATATGGGTAAAAAGCGCCCCGGGGAAGGGCAGCACCTTCAGTTTTACCCTGCCGAAAAACGGGGGATCATGAAGAATTATTATACGGATATATCGAAAGCTGGGATTCTCTGTTTTAAAGAGAAAAGATGAACATGGAGGAATATTTTAGATGATCATTTCGATTGCAAGCGGAAAAGGCGGAACAGGAAAAACTACGGTTGCAGTGAATCTTGCTTTATCTCTCAGGAATGTGCAGCTTCTGGACTGCGATGTGGAAGAACCGAATGCACATCTGTTTCTCAAGCCCGAAGTACATAGCAAAAAAGTCGCTACTATTCCGGTCCCTCAAGTTGATGAGTCGCTCTGCGATTACTGTGGAAAATGCCGTGAAGTCTGCGCATACAATGCGATTGCAGTATTCCCGGGTGACGAAAACAGAAAAGGAAGCGGCGTTCTGATTTTCCCTCATCTCTGCCATGGCTGCGGAGGCTGTACGCTGCTTTGCCCGCAGCATGCCATACGGGAAGTGGAGAAGGAAATCGGTGTAATTGAAGCAGGAACGTGCGGGGACATGCAGTTTGTCCATGGCAAATTAAATATCGGCGAAATCATGTCACCTCCATTAATCAGGCAGGTGAAACAATATATTTGCCAGTCTCGCACTGTAATCATTGATGCTCCTCCTGGGACCTCTTGTCCTGTTATCGGCTCGGTGAAAGGAAGTGATTTCTGCATCCTTGTCACCGAGCCGACTCCTTTTGGTTTACATGACCTTGTTCTGGCGGTTGAGGTGCTGGAAAAAATGCAGATTCCCTTTGGGGTTGTAATAAACCGTTCGGATATCGGGGACGGAGGAGTGGATGCTTTTTGCAGAAGCAAACAGATCCCCATACTTATGCGCATCCCCTTTGATAAAGAAATCGCATTCCTCTATTCGAACGGGGTTCCTTTCGTCACGGAAAAGAAAGAGTATCTCCAAAAATTTGCCGATATGTTTGCGGCCATAGGAGCAATAGTAAATGGGAAGTCTTCAGGATGAAGGGTATCGCCGGGATTCCTTTACTTGATATAAAGCCATATGTGCCGGATTTTATTTCAGGAGAAGAAGTCAGAACCTGCTGGATCAAAGGGAGAATACAATGAAACAGATAGTCGTAATCAGTGGCAAGGGCGGTACAGGGAAAACCGTGTTAACCGCGTCATTCGCCTCGTTGGCGGGGAACAAGGTTATGGCAGACTGTGATGTAGACGCAGCAGATTTGCATCTTTTGCTGAAGCCCGAAATAAAGGAACGGCATGAATTCAGGAGCGGCGTAACCGCCAGAATAGACAAAGACATTTGTCAGGAATGCGGTGAATGTATTTCGGTCTGCCGCTTCGAGGCAATAAGTGAAGATTTCATGGTTGATCCTGTTTCCTGTGAGGGATGTACTGTCTGCAGTCATGTGTGTCCGGCAGGTGCGATTATCATGGAAGAGAATGTTTCGGGAGAGTGGTATATTTCGGATACAAAATATGGTGCGCTTGTACATGCAAAGTTAGGCATTGCCGAAGAAAACTCAGGCAAGCTTGTTGCAAAAGTGCGGCAGATTGCAAAGGAGATAGCCGAGAGAGAAGAGAAGGATTACGTGATAATCGATGGTCCTCCGGGGATTGGCTGTCCTGTTATTGCAGCGCTTTCGGGTGTTGACCTTGCGCTTATTGTTACAGAACCGACCCTCTCAGGCATGCACGATATGGAACGGGTTGCGCAGGTGTCCAAACATTTTAGGGTCCCGACGAAAGTGGTGATCAATAAGTACGATTTGAACCCGAAAAACAGCGAAACTATCAAGCAGATTTGTGAACAGGCAGACATGGAGGTGGTTGCACGCCTGCCTTTTTCCCGGCAGGTGAGCGAATCAATAGTCCAGGGAATCCCTCTTGTCGAATTCAGCAGGAACGGAATAGCCGGCGATATCGCGCTGCTCTGGGGAAGGATCAAATAGTATATGAAATATGTATACGGCCCTGTGCCCTCGAGGAGACTGGGTTTTTCCCTTGGAATAGATGTAATACCTTATAAAACCTGCACGCTTAATTGCATATATTGTCAAATTGGAAGGACTACGCAAAAGACTTTGGACAGAAGACCTTATAATCAAAAGGCAGATATCCTTAAAGAAGTGAAAGACGTTTTAAAACGGAAACAACAAATAGATTACATTACTTTCTCCGGCTCAGGAGAGCCGACCCTGAATTCAGATATCGGCGCGTTAATCAAAGAAGTGAAGGCATGCACTTCTCTCCCTGTAGCAGTACTCACAAACGGCACCCTGCTTTTTATGGAGGACGTTCAGAAAGACCTCATGAATGCAGATGTAGTGCTTCCTTCTCTTGATGCTGCGTCCGCGCAGGTATTCAGGAGAGTGAACAGACCTCATCATTCTTTAGAAATAGAAACGATTCTTGATGGTCTCAAAAGATTCAGAAAGCTTTTCCGGGGCCGGATATGGCTTGAGATCATGCTCATAAAGGGGTTGAATGACAATGCCGAGGAACTTTTATGCATGAGAAATGCTATCTCCGAAATACAGCCCGACAGGGTTCATCTTAATACGGTTGTCAGGCCACCATCTCTGCTATCTGCAAAACCACTGAACAGAGAAGAAATGGCAGC
>JAKLQR010000222.1 GCA_022013235.1 Thermodesulfovibrionales bacterium
GAGGTGAGAGATGGTCTTGTTCTCAAGATTGGCGGGGCCGTGAAACATTATTCTCTTCTCAGAATTTGCCGTTACAGCTTGAGCGAAAATCTCTGTAATAATTGCGACGGGCTTCCCTGTTGACTTGACAAGGATGGCTGTCTTTGTCCTGCCGATAGCTTTATTATCGCCTTTGTTTTCCATGAATGAAGCGTATCTCTCCACTTTGCAGGTCTGGAACAACATCCATTATGAGTTCGCCCCCCATGAGAGGTTCCGATAAGGTAGGTTGTGGTATATCCTCTTCGGTTTTAGCTGCCATTGGAAGGTCTTCATCACCATGAGTTTCCAGCCATAAGAGATGTTTCTTCAGTAATTCCCCTTCCCATAGGACTCTTCCGTTGGACAGCCTCACAGTATATTGCCCCGGATCGATGTTCATCAGGTTGATCGGTACTTCGGAGACAGGAAATGAGGCAATCAGTTCATCCTCTTTCAGGACCTCGATTTCAAGCAATGGCTGGGAAAATATAACGGAATTCATTTCCTCTTTGATCCGTTCGTATTCGACCCGCCACTCAGGATTTTTTGTTAAAGCCCTTATGAGGGATTCTTTTTGATCCGGGCTCCCTTCAAACGTGTCCGTTACGAGGTCACAGATGAGCTGGTAGATGGCATTGCGGATACGCTGTTTTTTCTCTTCGGGCTCTTTCCCTGGAAGTGTAACCGACATCTCGATAACATCCTGGAACTGCCGGAAACCTTCCTTATATTTCGGATCTTTTCCCAGTTCCCGTATTTCCTCAAAGGCTTTTTTTAAGGCCTCTTCCGGTCGATCACTGCTGAGGGCTCTGTCAATGATGGGAATAAAATACAAACGTTTTTTATCCGACATTATCTGTCCTCTCTAAGGCTTAATAGACTCTAATACCTCTTTTATCCGGTCGGCAAATCCTAAAGCGAAAGCCGTCTCCATAAACACAGGGTCTTTTCCCAAAATCTCAGCGGTATTTTGCCAGAGATCTGGAACATATTTGACATTGCTATCTTTATCTTCCTTCCATTTTGTTCCGGCAAAACGGCTCAAGGTCGATTTGCTGATTTCGTATTCTCTGGCCAGTTGATTCAGTTCATAATCTCCTTGCTCCGCAAGATCTGAAAAAATATCCAGAATCAGACGTTTCAGCGCCTCTTTTCCCATGGCTCTGATGGCAGGACGGAGTTCATGAATGTTGGCAACCTTTTCTCCTGCAACTGCCTCGGCCAGACTGTGTGGAAACATTTGCTTTTGTTTGGCTTCAAGTGGATCTATTTCGTAAGAACCGGGAAATACAACTCCCGGGTCTTGATCAATGGAAACAAAAAAAATAGACCCAAAATGTTCGTCAATGAGTGATTGTATCCTCTGGTTTTCGTTTGGTCTCTTCAGATCGACATCTGTGATACGAGTTTTAAGCCATTCTCGAAATTCTGCAGCCTTGACATGTGGCGGATGCCATAAAGATAAGGTGCCGCCCCCGACCTTCCATTCGTACCGGATAGAGTGTGACAAATCTCGACGACAGTCCATAAAGCTATACGAGAAAAAATTCTTGGCTACTAAATTCCGTAATAAGATTCCAGATTGGACTTCTTCATCTTCCTGTGTTTTTATTTCTCCCTCATCTATTTTCCTTTGCATTTTTATCAAGAACGCACTGTAGCATTTTCTGCAATCCACTTCTTTTTTCGAGGAAGGTCTATCATCGGCACATCCGGCCAAACTGTCGCGCTGTGGCATGTTCATATATTTGTTTTTTGTCTTATCATAAACACAGTCAGCCACTTCTGTTGTCGTCACATTGGGAATTTGATACTTAAAATCATTTTTCGCCATTTTTTCATGCAACACTAATAAAAATTCATCGAGCAATAAAGGTTTTTTACTTCTGGTACAGAATAATTTTCTCGTCTCCAGGAAGACTTTTAAGGACAGCTTGTCGGAATCTTCAACAATCCGCCGCACTAAAGCCACAGTGGATTCTTTTTTCAGTTCATTCAAACGCGTGGTTTCAAGTTCATGGACATTTGAATGGATAGTTTCTGAGTGCTTATGTTCCATATATGACCTTAAAAGACACCTTTCCCCTTCCCTTCCAATAGCCAGGACCAAGTCAGATTTTCACGCAGATAATCGTCTGTGTCCGCAAGCTTCTTGATCATCAGCAGGTGGTAAATCCCCGGC
The DNA here is from genome assembly GCA_022013235.1 of Thermodesulfovibrionales bacterium. Classification (GTDB taxonomy): domain Bacteria; phylum Nitrospirota; class Thermodesulfovibrionia; order Thermodesulfovibrionales; family SM23-35; genus JAKLQR01. Next base: position 2,204 of record JAKLQR010000222.1, read on the forward strand.
TCCGCCTTGCCGGCTTCAATCTTTGACATTTGGGATGCTGCGGTTTGTAGATATTTGGCGAGCTTCTTCTGATCGTATTTCAGATAAGTTCTGATGGTTTTTATTCGTGTTCCCAATTCTACCAAGTATTCTGGCGATAATCTTTGAAGTTTCATGATCTATTCATATCAAAAAAGAAATCAAATATCCACAAAAGAAAATATCTCTTGACAATTATCTTATAAGAAATTATATTGTCTTTAAAGAAACTACACAGAAAGGAGAACAATATGAAAAAAGCGTCAAAAACTCAGATTGTAGGTTGTTTGATAGTCCCTTTTCTCATTGCTGCATTGGGCTGTGGAGGTAACAAAGTCGTTAAACAGAATCAGGAGATGGCGGATCTTAATAAGCCGGTTTTGGTTGAAAAGACAGGGGGTCCCCAGCGGCCGGAATGGACAAACCAGACTAATTTCTATGAAGATGAGTCAGGCATTCATTTTACCGGCGGTGTCATGGGTGGCAGTGA
>JAKLQR010000026.1 GCA_022013235.1 Thermodesulfovibrionales bacterium
CAGGGCGAATACGATCACTGCTATCGCCATGAAAAAACATGAATAACGTTTCATCGCAGTCTCCTTTCCTGGGCGATTCTACACCGCCGGTTCTTAATAAGTGCCCCTCAATAAATTCAGGACGACAAAATTGTCGTCTGAAAAAGATACAGGCTATCGGTTTTCTTTAAGCAGTTTATATTCTATACTGTCGACGAGCGCCTGATACGAAGCCTCGATGATATTTTCTGATACGCCGACCGTACCCCACCGCTTCTCTTCGTCGCCTGATTCAACAAGAACTCTTACTCTTGCGGAAGTACCTTTCCCTGCAGTAAGCACCCTCACCTTGTAATCGTGGAGTTTCACTGTCTTCAGTTCGGGATAGAATTTATCGAGCGCCTTTCTCAGCGCGTGGTCGATTGCATTGATAGGTCCATTGCCTGTCGCAGCAGTGTGTTCAATGCGTCCTCCCACCTTGACCATAATCGTTGCCTCGCTCATTGGATCCTCACCCTCTTTTCTCTTTTCGATAATGACTCTGAATCCTATAAGGTCAAAAAATCGCTTATGCAGGCCAAGCGCTTTCTTCATCAAGAGCTCAAACGACGCCTCGGCGGCTTCAAACTGAAACCCTTCGTTTTCAAGAGTCTTGAGCGTAGTAACGATGTCCTGGACCTGGGGAGAATCTGCATCGAGACGAATCCCGAACTCCTCTGCCTTGCGGAGGATGTTGCTCTTCCCTGCAAGGTCGGATATCAATACCCTCTGGGAATTCCCCACAAGTTCGGGTTTTATATGCTCGTAGGTTTCCGGACTCTTCCGTATGGCGCTTACATGCATCCCGGCTTTATGGGCAAAGGCGCTGTCGCCGACAAAAGGCTGCCTCTTGAAATGCCGCATGTTCGCCATTTCATTCACAAACCGGGATATGTCCCTCAGCCTTTTCAGCTTTTCCGGGGCGATGCAGTCCATGTTCATTTTTATCTGGAGATCGGAGAGAAGAGAACATAAATTTGCGTTCCCACAGCGTTCTCCCAGGCCGTTTATTGTTCCCTGCACATGCGACGCGCCGCACTCAACCGCTACAAGAGAATTCGCAACCGCGCAGTCGGAATCATTATGGGCATGGATGCCAAGCGGGATGCGAATATCGTTTTTCAGGCTTGCGAAGACAGCGCGTATCTCGTGGGGGAGACCGCCGCCGTTTGTATCGCAGAGCACAAGGCAGTCAGCCCCGGCATCCTGAGCTGCGAGAAGGCATTTTACCGCATAGGCAGGATTGTTCTTGAACCCGTCGAAAAAATGTTCTGCATCAAAGAAAACTGTTCCTGCATGCTTTTTGAGGTAAGCAACTGAATTATGAATGATATCGAGGCTTTCATTGTTCGATATTTTCAGCGCCTCTTTTACATGGAAGTCCCAGGTCTTCCCGAATATTGTGATAACCTGCACTTTTGAATCAAGGAGCGCCTTCATCAGCAAATCTTCCTCAACCTTGTGCCTTGGCCTGTGAGTGCTCCCAAATGCAACAAGACTTGAATTGTGCAGTTTTAATTTCCTGGCTTTTTTGAAATAGTCTATATCCCTCGGGTTAGCCCCTGGCCAGCCTCCCTCGATGTAATGCACCCCGAGTTCATCGAGTTTCTCGGTGATCCTGAGCTTATCCTCAACAGAAAAGGAAATCTCCTCTGACTGGGCTCCGTCCCTCAGCGTCGTATCATAAATTTCTATCTTTCTCATAAGATTTGTTATTTACTCCGCACAGCCTTTTTCTTCGTCCCCGCATGCCCTTTTTTGTCTTGCCCAAGTTCAAAGGCGTCATGGAGAATCCTCACGGTCAGTTCGGTATATTTTGACTCGATAATACAGGAGACTTTTATTTCCGAAGTGCTGATCATCAGAATATTGATATTATGTTTCGCCATTGCCCCGAACATCGTTGAAGCGACACCGGAATGCGTCCTCATGCCGACGCCGACAATCGAGACTTTTGCGATATCCTCCCTGAGGAGAATATCCTTTGAGCCGAGTTCGGCGGCGATACCTTTCGTAATCTGCAGCGCTCTCCTGCTGTCCGTCTTCGGGACAGTAAACGATATATCTGTTCCCTTCCCGTCACTACTGACATTCTGTACAATCATATCGACAATAATATTCGCGCCTGCAACCGCACTGAAAAGTTTTGCAGCGATTCCCGGCATATCACGGACTGCGACAACCGTTATTTTCGCCTGATTCTTGTCATAGGCAACGCCCGAGACAACAACCTGTTCCATATCCTTATCCTCCTTCACAACAAGTGTACCGGGATTATTGTTGAAACTCGATCTGACAACTACCGGGACTCCATATTTCTTTGCAAATTCGACTGATCGCGCCTGGAGCACCTTTGCACCGAGGCTTGCGAGCTCAAGCATTTCCTCATAGGATATTTTGTCGAGCTTTTTCGCCTCGGGGACTACATTCGGATCAGTCGTATAGACACCGTCGACATCGGTATAGATTTCACAGAGGTCGGCTTTCAGCGCGGCAGCAATTGCGACGGCGCTCAGGTCCGAACCTCCTCTTCCGAGCGTGGTAACTTCCGAGTTTTCGGTTATGCCCTGGAACCCTGCAATGACCGGAACGATACCCTTTTTCACTGCTGCCTTCACCTGTTCACCGGTTATCCGTTCAATCTTCGCCCTGGTATGTGACTCATCGGTAATGATCCCGACCTGCCGTCCGGTAAACGATACGGAGGGGAAACCGAGTTCCTGGATTGCCATCGCGGTGAGTGCAGCGCTGATCCGCTCGCCGGATGACAGGAGCAGATCCATCTCCCGTCCTTCAGGATTCACCGAGATCTGGCTTGCAAGGCTGAGGAGTTTATCCGTCTCGCCCGACATTGCGGAAACGATCACCGCCACATCGATCCCCTTTTTTCTTGTTTCAGCAACCCGTTCCGCAACAGCCCGTATCCTCTCGACAGTCCCAACAGACGTTCCACCGTATTTCTGTACAATCAGCATTCTTTATGGGTCTCCTCTTTTATCCGGGACACTATTTTTTCTTTGTCATCTGTTCACTGCAGCAGAGGATATCGCATGTCTCGACACACCCGCAGACTTCGTCAACAGATATGATAAGGCCGCAGACTTCACAGGAGAATTTCGTGCCTTTCTTTAGCCCCTGTTTCTTTTTCGCCGAAGGTTTCACCGCCTTCTTCGCTGTAGCCTTCTTCGCTGCTGGTTTCTTCGTTTTGCTCACCGTTTTCTTTTTTGGTTTACTCGCCGTCTTTTTTATCGCCATGACACTCGTCTCCTTTTTTTATACATTCCAATCTAAATAACGCGGAATTAGTTACATTATATCAGAAATGACCTCTGTCCTAAACATCCGGGCATAGGGATATGGCCCTCTCCCGCTTAGTGTATGGTAGAATAAAGCAGAAAATGCGTATCCGATTGTTGTCCGGCAGAGAACTCGATATCTTGGATGAAGAAAATCTCCTGCAGGCATTGAAGAGGCAGGAGGTTTACCTTGTTGCGTCATGCGGCGGCAAGGGCATCTGCGGCAAATGCCGCGTCAGAATAGCAGAAGGGGCCTGCAGGACTGTATCAACAGGGAAGCTCGACCATCAGCAGATCGCATCAGGCGATGTCCTTGCATGCCAGACATTTCCCGAAGAAGACCTGGTCCTTGATATTCCGAAGGAATCCAAACTCGTGGTCGGGGACGTCATCGAGACAGCCCGCGCAGAAGATCTGTTTGAACTTTTCCAAAGCCTCGACGGTTCAATTTCCCCTCTCGTACAATGGATTCCCCTCCAGGTCCCACTTCCCACTCTTGAGGGAAACATCAGTGATATCGAGCGTCTTACGAACATCGCAGAAGAACAGGGACTACCTGGACTGACATTCCCGCATTCCGTAATCTCATCACTTGCCGGCCTGCTGAGGGAGAGCGGAGGGAAGATATCCCTCGGATATACCGGCGCCGGGGAGGTTTTCTCGCTCTCTTCCCTGTCCCGGAAAGAGCGCTTCGGCCTTGCGGTCGATGTCGGGACAACAACGATCGTGGTATATCTCGTGGACCTTTCCGACGGGAAGATAGTCGATGTTGGATCAACATATAATTCCCAGATGCAGCATGGCGACGATGTGATCACAAGGATCGTCTACGCAACGGAAAGCAATGGTCTTCATGAGCTGAGGGATGCGGTGGTGGATGATATCAACACCCTCCTGATGCCTCTTTGCGAAAAGCATTCCATTCCCATGGATGATATCGAGTCTGCAGTCATCGCGGGGAATACGACGATGGCGCATCTGTTCTGGGGCCTCAATCCCGCCTATATCAGGGAAGAGCCCTATACGCCTACCCTGAACACCTTTCCCTTATGGCGGGCCGGCATCGCAAATCTTGCTCTCCACAGTCAGGCGCCTGTGTATACCCTTCCCTGCGTTGCAAGTTATGTGGGGGGTGACATTGTTGCAGGGGTATTGGCCTCCAGGATGCACAGACAGGGGGAACTATCCCTTTTTATGGATATCGGGACAAACGGGGAGATCGTGATCGGGAATAATGAATGGCTGGTCACTGCTGCCTGTTCTGCAGGGCCCTGCTTTGAGGGAAGCGGCATCAAACATGGCATGAGGGCAACGGAAGGCGCTGTGGAATCTGTAAAAATAGACCGCCGTACGCTCGAACCTGTGCTCGGGATCATAGGAAAGGCAAAACCTCTCGGTATATGCGGATCGGGCATGATCGACGCTGTTTCCGAGTTGTTCCTGTGCGGCCTTATCGATCAGAAAGGCCGTTTCGCAAACGGATCGAAAACCGAGAGGATCAGGGAGGGATTTGAAGGCCCTGAATTCCTGTTTTACCAGGACAGCCAGAGGGAAATCTTCCTCACCGAAATTGATATAGAGAATATTCTCAGGGCAAAGGCCGCAATTTATGCGGGGATATCACTTCTCCTGAAAGAAACCGGGTTCTCGTTCGATGCAATAGCGCATGTGTATATCGCAGGGGGATTCGGCAATTATCTCAATGTTGAGCGCGCGATTATGATCGGCATGCTACCGGACCTTCCGGGAGAGAAATTCAGGTTTATCGGGAACACCGCAATAGCCGGCGCCTATCTCTGCCTTCTCTCGGAGAACATGAGAAACGAAGCAAGGGAGATCGCCCGGAAAATGACGAATATAGAACTATCCGTTTCACGGCAGTTCATGGACGAGTACCTCTCTGCCCTCTTCCTCCCCCATACAGATATTTCACAGTTTCCAACGGTTGCAGCTCTGCTGAACAACAAATAAGGTCAAAATTCACCGGGAAGCTCAGGACCTTAGGGAGAGACTAATGCACCGGTCCTGAAGCAAGCAGCTTTTCCACCTCTTTTCTGATTACCGAGGCCGGGATGCCGCCGTGTATCTTGAGTACGCCGTTGATCAGAACAACCGGCGTGTTGAGGGCTCCCATGTGGAGCAGTTCCTTGATGTCGTCGAACTCTTCTTCTCCGTCCATAAACAGATCAATGTATTCGACAAACACGACAGAAGGATAGAAATAATCCATTTCCTTCGAAAGCTCATCGGTCAGGACTTTATTTGTGCCTGATACGTCGGAAGCAGTATCCTCGAAAAGGACACTTTCTACTGGATTGTCAAGCACCTGGATGTGAATCCTCTGGAGCATGCAGACTACCTCTCTTTTCTCATCGTTACAAGCATATTATCAATAAGCCGGGTATCTCCCATCTTTACTGCGATGGCAAGCAGCGCGTCTCCCCCTGTTTCGTGAATCTCTCCGAGGGTTACAGGGTCGAAAAGACCTGCATACTGGACCTCGGTTATTGCAGGTTCATCTCTGAGGATTTGTTGTATCCCCCTTGTGATATCCTGCACTTTTATTATACCAGATTCCACAGAGGCTGCTGCCTCCGAGAGGCACCGGAAAAGTACTGTTGCAGAGCGCCTCTGCTCTGCGGACAGATAGGCATTTCGGGAGCTCATCGCAAGTCCGTCTTTCTCTCTGAGTGTCGGGCAGACGACGATTTCAATATCCATATCGAGATCTCTGGTCATCCGTTTGATCACCTGCGTCTGCTGATAATCCTTCTGTCCGAAGTACGCTCTTTTTGGAAGAACGATATGAAAGAGCTTTGCCACCACAGTCGCAACACCCCTGAAATGTCCCGGTCTGAAGGCGCCGCAGAGTCTTTCGGAAATTTGCTCAACCTCTATGTGAGTTAAAAATCCATCAGGATACATGGCTTTGGTCTCAGGCATGAAAAGGATATCAACCTGTTCCTTCAGCAGTTTCCCTGTATCCTCATCAATATCTCTGGGATATTCCTGAAAATCCTCTGCAGGGCCGAACTGGATCGGGTTCACAAAGATGCTCACCGCCGTCAGGTCGTTTTCCTGCCGGGCTCTTCTCACCAGACTGAGGTGCCCGTCGTGCAGCGCCCCCATCGTCGGGACAAATCCGATTGTCCTCCTGCGGACCAGATGTCCCTTTGCGGTAGCCTGCATAATCTTCGGAATCCGTATTATTTCCATGGTTGCTCTCATCTTCCCCCGGATGGATAACGCATGGCATCCCCGGGGACCTGCCTGGATGCATTTTCTGTTCCCGCACATGGGTTATCTGCTCTGTGCACTATTCCAGGGGAGTCTGGATATAACCTATCCAATATCGGCGGATTTTGTCAAACAGCGGGAATCCCTCAGGATTTTTCGATGAATGTTATGGTAAAATTCAATTCTGTGGAAGAGGTAGGTCTTGTCAAAAGCGCCGAGGGAATGGTTGCGAAAGTTCTCGTAGAGAAAAAAAATGCGTGCGAAGGGTGCACTTCGAGGATGTGTAAACCTGCGGACCATTCGATGGAAATTGAAGCGCTCAATCCGCTCAATGCCCGTGCAGGACAGAAGGTCAGGGTGGAAATTCGTGCCTATAGCTATATGAGAGGGTCGCTGATTGTATATGGCATCCCCGTCCTCTCTCTGATCGCAGGTGCGGTCCTCGGACGGGAAGTATTCAGCGGTTTCCTGAAAAATCTTGACTCTGATTCCGTTTCCGCTATTTTCGGGTTCGGAGCCCTTGTTATTTCCCTGCTGCTCATCAAGGTATGGAGCGCCAGAACGGCAGAAAAAAAAGTCGGGATGCAACCAACTATCAAGGAAATTATCGAATAAGTTTACAGTGTTTGCCCGGTTCAGGTATTCTACACAAAAAACCAGCAAACTGTGCAGGCTGAGTCATCGGTGTAAACTCAATATTAACTACTACAGAGGGGGGTTCAATGGCAAACTTTGATGTAGAGAAGATCCGAAATATTGCAGTCATCGCGCACGGAGGCGCCGGTAAGACGTCTCTTATCGAGGCGATGCTCTTTGATTCAGGGTCCATAGACAGGCTCGGCAGGGTGGACGATGGAACTACAACAACGGACTATGAGCCTGAAGAGATAACAAGGAAAATAACCATTTCCTCTTCAGTTGCGTTTTGTGACTGGAATAATTACAGGATCAACCTGGTTGACACTCCCGGATTCATTAATTTTCTTGAGGATACCAGAGGCTGCCTGAGGGGTGTTGACGGAGCAATCGTTATCGTCAGCGCGCTTTCGGGGGTAAAGGCTGAAACACAGAAGATATGGAAATATGCTTCTGAATTCGAATTGCCAAGGCTTATCTTCGTAAATAAAATGGACAAAGAAAATGCTAATTTTTCCAGACCATTAGGAGAACTCGAAAAAGCGTTTGGGAAAGAGGCATTGCCCTTACAGATACCGATAGGCGCAGGTGAAAGTTTCAGGGGCATTGTTGACCTGATCAAAATGAAGGCGGTTCTCTTTGATGACGGCAAGGCAGCAGAAGCTGAAATCCCTCCTGACATGCTTCCCGAGGTCGAAGAGTACAGGAAAAAACTTATCGAAAAGATTGCAGAATCCGATGATGTATTGCTTGAGAAGTACCTTGAGGGTGGAGCTCTCACGGACGAGGAAATAATCAAAGGAATAAAAGAGGGAGCTCTTACAAAAAGGTTCTTGCCGGTAACCTGCGGGTCTGCGCTTAAAAATATCGCGATACCTCAACTCCTGGATGTTGCTGTTCTCTGTCTGCCTTCACCTGCAGAGATGGCAAGGATATCGCCTGTGAAAGGGAAAAACCCGAAAAATGGGCAAGATGTCGAGAGAAAACCTTCGCAGACAGATCCCTTATCGGCATATGTTTTTAAAACTATTGCTGACCCGTTTGCAGGAAGGCTCTCTATCTTCAGGGTGTATTCCGGGTCGCTCAAGGCAGACTCGAATGTCCTCAATACGACAACCGGTGCAAAGGAACGGATTGGTCAGGTCTTTTATCTCATGGGGAAAAAACAGATATCAGCTCAGACAATCGGCCCCGGTGAAATAGGTGTCGTGGCTAAACTCAAGGAAACATTTACCGGTGATACGCTGTCTGAAGAGGCGCATCAGATAATTTTTGAGAAAGTAAAATTCGCCGATCCTATAATCTCATACGCCATAGCGCCCAAGAGTAAAGGCGATGAAGACAAGGTCGGTACCGGACTGCACAGGATTCTTGAAGAAGATCCAACGCTGAGATTCCAGAGAGATGAGGAGACAAAGGAGATGCTCCTCTCCGGCATGGGACAGGTACATCTTGAAGTTTCCCTTGAACGGCTGAAAAGGAAATTCGGAGTTGAGGTCGTCATGCAGACCCCCAAGGTACCGTACAGGGAGACGATCAAGGTCTCTGCCCGTGCCCAGGGGAAATACAAAAAACAGTCAGGCGGGCGCGGACAGTACGGTGACTGCTCGCTCGAAATCGAACCCCTCCAGCGAGGCGCGGGATATGAATTCCTCGATAAGATTGTCGGCGGCGTCATCCCGCAGCAGTACAGGCCGGCTGTTGAAAAAGGAATCATCGAGACCATGCGCGAAGGGGTTATCGCAGGGAATCCCCTTGTCGACATACGAGTGAAGCTCTATGATGGATCGTACCACTCGGTAGATTCATCAGAAATGGCATTCAAGATTGCCGGATCCATGGCCCTGAGAAAGGCTGTACAGGAGGCGAAACCTGTTCTCCTCGAACCTATTATGAAAGTCGAGGTCGTAACTCCTGACGACACTCTCGGTACTGTTATCGGCGACCTGAATTCCAGAAGAGGACGGGTGCAGGGAGTCGAACCGCAGGCTGGAGGAAATCAGAAGGTGAACGCACAGGTACCGATGTCGGAAATGCTTACCTATGCGAACCAGTTAACCAGCCTGACTTCAGGCAGAGGGCTTTACTCTATGGAATTTTCCCATTATGAAGATCTGCCAAGCCACCTGACACAGAAAATAATTGCTGAACGCGAGGCGCAGCAAAAAGAGAAAGCTGAAGAAAAATAAGAGTGAAAAAAGTAAATTTGTATGACTAAGGACTACAAAGATACCCTGAACCTGCCCCAGACGGATTTCCCGATGAAGGCAAACCTCGCGCAGAAAGAACCGCTCATGCTGAAATTCTGGGAAGAAAACAGAATCTATGCAAAACTCCAGGAGAAGAACAGAGGACAGAAACACTATATTCTCCACGACGGACCACCCTATGCAAATGGTCACATCCATATTGGCCATGCGTTAAACAAGATATTGAAGGACCTCATAGTCAAGTATAAGGCCATGAACGGCTTTTACTCCCCCTATATCCCGGGCTGGGACTGTCATGGCCTGCCGATCGAACTCCAGGTAGATAAGAATCTTGGAGAGAAAAAGGACAAACTCGATATTATCGAAAAGCGGAACCTCTGCAGGGAATACGCGTTAAAATTCGTCGATATCCAACGGGATGAGTTTATGCGCCTCGGTGTTTTCGGCGACTGGCAGACCCCTTATCTCACCTTGTCCAATGAATATGAGGCTACTATTGCGGGAGAATTCTGCAAATTCGTTGAGTCAGGAGATGTGTATAAAGGCAAAAAGCCTGTGCACTGGTGTCCTTCCTGTATTACCGCGCTCGCAGAGGCAGAGGTTGAATAC
>JAKLQR010000223.1 GCA_022013235.1 Thermodesulfovibrionales bacterium
AAAATGAACCAGCGTCAGAAAATCCTCAGGGAACTGGTCTTCGAAGCAGGTACTCTGATCTTCTATGAAGCCCCTCACAGGCTCTTAGAGTCCCTTGCAGACATGGACCAGATATTTACAGAGAGAACAGCGGCAGTCATAAAAGAATTGACAAAAATCCACGAAGAGATTTTCAGAGGCACTCTCTCTGACATTATGCGTCAGCTTGAAAAAACTGTGCTCATGGGAGAGTACGTAATACTTGTCGAGGGGAGAAAAAGCGGGAGGAAAACAGCGGGTGATGATGCGGTTGAGGAAGTCCTTTCGCTGATGAAAAAAGGTCTGAAAAGGAAAGAGGCTGCCGGGAGGATTGCAGACGCATACGGACTCAGCAAAAAAGAACTTTATGATAAATCCCTTGACTTTTTCGGTACGGAGCAATAAAATTTTTTCAAAGATATACTGAGAGGTGAAGCGTGGCCCATAAACTTCTTCTAGCAGACGACAGTGTTACGATACAAAAAGTAGTCGAACTGATTCTTGCCGAGGAAGATTTTGAGATCAGATCGGTAGGTTCCGGGGAAGAAGCGCTTGCTGCGCTCGCAGAGTTCAGGCCGGATATCATCCTCGCCGACATCGAAATGCCGAAGATAAACGGCTACCAGCTCTGCGAGATGATTAAGCAGGATACTGCTACCGGAAACATTCCGGTCATTCTCCTTGCCGGCGCCTTCGAACCTGTCGATGAAGAACTTGCGGACCAGGTTCGGGCTGATGATTTTCTTGTAAAACCGTTCGAATCGCAGGAGTTGATCAGCAAACTCAATGCTGCGCTCACTATCTCGACCGTGGAAGAAGCAGACTATGGGGAAGAAGCCGAAGCGCTCGTGGAAGCGGAGACCTTGAGCCTGGAAGAGCCTTCAATTGTTCCGGAAGAAGACCTCTGGGCCATGGAAGAAACGCCCGAAGCTGCAGAGGCAAGCGTCCTCGCTGAAGAAGAACCTGTTACCGCCGGTCTGGAAGAGATGCTTGAACTTGCTGAAGAAATACCCGAAGAGGCTGCCGCAGAGACAACCGGGGTTGCTCCTGCGTCGTCTGAAGAGAGAGAAATAGAAGTGCCTGCGGGCGCAAGAATGGAGTTCCCGGAAAGAAATCTCCCTTCGAAAGATGAATTAAAGGCAGTCTTCGAAAAAGTGGTGAATGAAAAAGTTTCCTCTTTTCTTGCCTCTCTTGAAGTAAAGGAGACCATTCTTGCTTTATTAACCCCCGCCATAAAGGACTCAGTCGAAAAGATTTTGTGGGAAGTTACCCCAGACCTTGTAGAGCGGATGCTGAAAGAGATGCTGAGGGGCTCCCTTGAATCTCTTACCAAAGAGGTCGAAAAGGTAATCTGGGAGACAGTGCCCGACCTTGCTGAAACAATGATCACAAAGGAAATAGAGAGGATAAGGTCAGAATTTTAGACAAGGGTTTTGATCCGCACGGCGTAGAAAAAAAATGGTATGCTTTCTGGATCTCCAAGGGATATTTTACGCCCGATCCGGCCAGTAGCTCTGTTCCCTATTCTCTGGTCATCCCGCCGCCCAATGTCACCGGTTCGCTCCATATGGGACACGCCCTGAACAATGTGTTGCAGGATATCCTTGCCCGCTGGAAAAGAATGTCGGGGTTTCGGGTCCTCTGGCTGCCGGGGATGGATCATGCCGGGATTGCTACACAGAATGTTGTTGAAAAGCAGCTGGCTGCCGACGGACTCGACAGGCATACGCTTGGCCGTGATGCGTTTACCGAGCGCGTATGGAAATGGAAAGCTGAATCAGGGGGAATAATTATTCATCAATTGAAGAGACTCGGCGCCTCGTGTGACTGGTCAAGAGAACGATTCACCCTCGATGAAGGACTTTCCAAAGCAGTGAGAGAGGTCTTTGTAAGGCTTTTCGAAGAGGGACTCATCTACAGAGACAACCGTCTGATCAACTGGTGTCCACGCTGTCATACCGCTCTTTCGGATCTTGAAGTCGAGTACGATACCCTGGAAGGAAAACTGACCTATATCAAATATCCGCTTGCAGACAGAAGCGGAAAATCCGTTACAGTTGCCACAACAAGACCTGAAACCATGCTCGGTGATACTGCGGTTGCGGTGCATCCGGAAGACGAGAGATACAGGCAATATATCGGGAAGAAAGTTTCACTTCCCCTCACGAAGAGAAAAATTCCTGTTATCGCCGACAATGCGGTTGACCCTTCGTTTGGAACCGGTGCGGTGAAGGTGACCCCTGCCCATGACTTCAATGACGAAACAATCGCGAAGAGGCAGAAACCTCCTCTGCCTTTTCTTACAGTCATTGGAGACGATGGCCGTATGACTTACGATGCAGGAGAAAAATATTCAGGCCTTGACCGGTATGAATGCAGGAAACTTGTCCGAAACGATTTGATGGAGCTTAAACTGATCGTCAGGGAAGAACCGCATCAGCATGCAGTCGGGCATTGTTACCGGTGTAAAACTATCACTGAACCTCTCTCGACTCTCCAATGGTATGTAAATGTCCAGACCATGGCCCGTGAAGCCACCAGCGCCGTGAGGACAGGCAAAATCAGGATTATCCCCCAATCCTGGGAGAATACCTTCTTTGCCTGGATGGAAGGCATAAGGGACTGGTGCATATCCCGCCAGATATGGTGGGGACACAGGATACCTGTCTGGTATTGTCAGGAACAGAAAAATGATGCATGCAAGGCAAAACACGGCGTCAACGTATTCCGTGAAACTCCCCGTCACTGTGCGCATTGCGGATCGTCCGCGTTAAAACAGGACGACGATGTCCTTGATACCTGGTTCTCGTCCGCCTTATGGCCCTTTTCCACATTCGGCTGGCCCGACGATACCGATGATCTGAAAACCTATTACCCGACCAGTGTGCTGGTGACCGGCTTTGACATCATCTTTTTCTGGGTTGCACGGATGACCATGATGGGACTGAAATTCATGGGAGACGTTCCTTTCCGGGACGTGTATATCCATGCACTGGTAAGAGACATGCAAGGGATGAAAATGTCAAAGTCAAAAGGCAATGTAGTTGACCCTCTCATCATGATGGACAGGTATGGAACAGACTCATTCCGGTTCACTCTTGCGGCATTTGCTGCGCAGGGGAGAGACATCAAATTCTCGGAGGACAGGGTTGAAGGGTACAGGCACTTTGTGAATAAGCTCTGGAACGCCTCCCGTTTCATAATGATGAACATACAGGGAGTTGAAGAAAAAGAACTGACCACTATGCAAAGACCACCGGCTCACTCAGGACTGGCGAATAATTGGATACTGAGCCGTCTTGCTGCAGTGACCGGGGAAATGAATGCGGCATTGGAGGAATACCGGTTCAATGATGCTGCAAGCAGTATCTATCAGTTCATCTGGCATGAATTCTGTGACTGGTATATAGAGATGGCTAAATGCGACCTTCAGAACAAAAATATGGAGAAGGAGGTCCAATGGTGCTTGCTTGCACTACTCGACACCTCGTTAAAGCTCCTCCATCCCTTTATGCCGTATGTAACGGAAGAAATCTGGCAGAAGATACCACATATACAGGACCTGGAAGCAGCGGGAAGAAACCGGAAGCCGTTAAAAGAGAAAGGCCGGACCTTGAAAACTGCCGCCTCAGGCGACCTGCTGAAGCGTGAAACCGGAAAATATGAAAGCATCATGGTCTCGGATTATCCAAAGTCGCTCCCGAGGAATCTGCAGGCAGAAGAAGACATGTCATTCCTCATCGACGCGGTTACCGGAATCAGAACTATCAGAGGAGAATTGAACATTGCACCGTCACTGAAAGTGATCGTTTTCATCAAGGCATATCACCGGAAAGCAGAAAAAATCCTGCTGGATAACATGCAGTATCTGAAGGCTCTCGCAAAGGCGGAAGAAATCACAATCGGGCTCGATATTGCGAAGCCCGAGGGCTCTGCTACCTCTGTCAAAACTGATATGGAGATATTTGTTCCTTTGAAAGCCGTCTTGAATATCGGCGCAGAACTCGATAGACTTAAGAAAGACTTGGCAAAGCTTGAGGAATCCATTACCATGCTCAACAAAAAACTCATGAACGATGACTTTCTCCAGAGGGCGCCCCAAAAAGTCGTCGAAAAGGAAAAAGCAAAATATGAGGAATTGCTCAGCATGAAAGAGAAGATTGCAGAGAGCATAAACACACTAAAAGATGCGGAGGTGGAAAATAATGTCCAAAAGAAAAAGTGAACTTGAAAAAGGGGATTTCGAGTTTGTTGAAGGCGAATTCATCAATATCAAGCAGAGCACAATCCGCGCAGTTGAAGGTGGGCATGTTGAACTCAACCAGGTATGCGCACTGAGTATTGACGGCGAACGGGTGGAAGTAACCCAGGGGGCATCCGGTATCCTGCGGGGAACCGATATCAACCTCAACCAGAGTATAAGCGGAATTATCGCAGCGGAGAGGGTATCGAGCAATTTTTCCTGTACCCCTCTGATCCTTGCACGCGAAAAGGTCACCGCACACAATTCCGCTGTTGGTATCATGGCGTCACGGAAGGTCGAGGCCGATAATACCTCTGCGTTCCTTGTCATTGCGAACAAAATAGAAGGAAATGTGACAACAATTCTCGACTGGCGTTCCGCATTCGCCCTTGGGGCTGTGTTAGGAGGTATATCGGGATTCATCTCCCTCCTTTTCAGGAGAAAATAGCATGGAGATCCCTTCAGGTGTCCTTGCGTTCCTCCGCCGCGCACTTGAAGAGGATATCGGCCCTGGTGATATTACCACAGACCTACTTATTCCCGCTGAGCACACATCCAGGGCGCATTACCTTGCAAAATCGGATTTTGTCCTGGCCGGAATTCCCTTTGTAAAGGAAGTATTCCGCCTGCTCGACCCCTCTCTGTCTTTCCGGAGTTTTTTCAAGGAAGGAGAGAGCATCCAAAAAGGAGATATTATTGCCGAAGTCTCCGGAAAAACATCCGGCATACTCACGGGAGAGAGAGTAAGCCTGAATCTCCTCCAGAGGCTCTCCGGCATATCGACCCTGACCCGTATCTATAGAGATCGTATACAAGGCTGCGCTGCCCGGATAGTCGATACAAGGAAGACGACGCCGGGTCTCCGGTTCATGGAAAAATATGCAGTAAAAACCGGCGGAGGGAGCAACCACCGTTTTGGACTCTTTGACGGCGTCCTGATAAAGGACAATCACATCGGTGCTGCAGGCGGCATCCGGGAGGCAGTATTCCTGGCAAAAAAGGCCCATCATCTTATGAAAATAGAGATAGAAGTCCAGACTGTTCAGGAACTCCAGGAAGCCATCGAAGCCGGAGCGGATATCGTAATGCTTGACAATATGTCAGTTGCTGAGATGAAGGTCTCAGTAACAACTGCTCATGGGAGGGTATTGCTTGAAGCTTCGGGTGGGGTAACCCTTGAGAATGTGAGGGCAATCGCCGAAACCGGGGTTGATTTTATATCCGTAGGCGCCCTTACCCATTCGGCGCCTGCAGTGGATATATCCTTGAAAATCAGGGATAAGGTTTGATATAGTGTTCTTGGTAAAGGAGGAAAAATGAACATAAAGCAGATCAGGGAGATAGCGAAAGCAAAGGGTCTTACAACCGGTAATATGAAGAAAGAAACAATTATCAGAGCAATTCAGCGGGCAGAGGGAAATTTGGAATGCTTTGGAACGGTAAAATCAGATGGGTGCGATCAGACAAACTGCCTGTGGAGAACAGACTGTCTGAAATAACCTTGTCCATAGCTAAAAAAGCATTGTTTGTCCTTTGATCGCCCGACGCGTGACATTCTCAAATATCTTTATCTTCCCGTACTCTCCATCGAATCCCGGACTGATATGAATATTCCCCGTACGCATTCGCTGGATTGCTTTCCTGAGAAGAGGCGACCCTTCACGTTCGAGGACATCGAGCGGGATATCCGTAAGGATTGTGAATTCATTCCCGAGTTTCTGGATTAGTCTTTCATATTCATCTTTCACTGTTTTCGTACTGACACCCTTTTTTAAGGTCTCGGCAAGAACCTCCTGGAGAGGGATTATGGAGCGGAAAGGCAGCGCACCCTCCGGTTGGTACCCTGATTCACGGTCCGCAAGTTTTTCGACTCTGTGGAGTACTCCAACCGTCACCTTTTTTCCGCATACAGGGCAAAGGTAGTTGTTCTGTATCGTCTCGCGAGGCGAAAGGGTTATTCCGCAGGCCCTGTGTCCATCATAATGGTATTTTCCCTCTTCC
>JAKLQR010000224.1 GCA_022013235.1 Thermodesulfovibrionales bacterium
ATTTTGCTGTCTATTTCGCTCAAACTCAAGCTATTCGCCAATCGCCTAACGCGATCACTTCGGCATTTCCCTCTTTGTTTCATGTATAACGATAATAATAACAGGAATGCTCCTCGCATTGGGAGCATTCCCATTTATGTAAATATTGATATGTTTATTCGGTTATCTTTTTGCTCTTTTTGTAAGAAATTCTTTCTACCAATGAATAGATCGTTGGAATGATAAGAAGCGTGAAGAATGTCGCAGTAATAAGTCCGCCAATGACTGCAATCGCAAGGGGAGAACGCATTTCTGAGCCCTGTCCTGTACTTATCGCCATTGGCATCATACCGCCGATGGTCGTTATTGCAGTGATCAGCACAGGTCTCATCCTGTCCGAACTTGCCTTAACAATTGCATCCTGTGGTTTCAGTCCTTCTCTACGGAGCTGATTGATGTGGTCGATGAGAACGATTCCATTATTCACCACAATACCGGAGAGAACAATAATACCGACAAATGAGATCGCACTGAGCGTTGTTCCCGTAGCAACAAGCATGTAGATCACCCCAATGTAAGCAAGGGGGAGCGTGAACATTATCACAAAGGGCTGTCTGAAGGATTCAAACTGAGATGCCAGTATTACATACACGAGCAAGGCAGCAAGTAGAAGTGCGAGGAACAATGTCAGAAAACTCTCTTTCATGTCCTCATAGGCGCCACCGTATTCAATAAAGTATCCAATCGGAAGATCGTCTGTTATGCCCTTAAGTTCTTTCTTGATCTCCAGAACAGTACTGCTTAGATCTTTACCTGCAAGGTCGGCTGTGATGGTTACCTTTCTTGTTTGATGCTCTCGGGAGATCGTAAGCGGACCTTCGCCCATATCCCAGGATGCAACCTGTTTAAGAGGAACGGAAAAACCCATTGGAGAGATCAATGTAATATCTTCAAGGTCTTTAATGCTGTTCCGGTCTTGCTTATCATACCGAACGAGAATTTCGATCTCATCGCCTGCTTCACGGAATATACCTGCAACAGAGCCGTATGTTGCAGTTCTGATGGCGGATTCAATCTGCGCAGTTGTCAGCCCGTATCGAAATGCCTTATCCCGATTGATATTAATATGAAGCTCAGGTTTTGCTTGCTTATAGGTATTCTGTATGTCCACAATGCCTGGGATCGCAGATATCTTCTCTTCGACCTGCATGCTTATCTTGCGAAGATAATCAAGGTCCTTTCCAAATATTTTTATAGAGATTGGTGCGCCTGATCCACCCATCATTTCACCGGACATATCCGTAAAGGTGATCTCAATGTCTTCAAGCTGCGGGAGTTTTTGTCTGACAATTTCCTTTATCTGTTCAGAGCTTACTTCACGTTCTTCTTTAAAGGTTATACGGAAGAATATTTGAGCCTCGTTTGAACCCTGAGGATTTGTGGGATCTGCTGCTGCCATGCCCTCTGTCATTGCACCGGTTGCAGACATAATATCAACGACTTCGGGTATCTCCTGGATAATTGCTTCCATCTCTTTGACGAGGGCACTCGTCTGCTCTAAACTTGTTCCCGCCGGAGCTTTGACACTGATCACCTGCATAGGCATGTCGGATTTCGGCATAAATTCAGCGCCTATAAACGGGATGAGGACAATCGCAAGCACAAAGAAAGCGAGTGTAATGAGGATTATTTTTCCACGATGATGAAGTGACCAACGAAGTGCTTTTAAATAGAAATTTCTAATCTTAATGAAAATTTTTCCGGTTGCCTGCCTGTATTCTTCACCGGAAGCACGTTTTTTAAAGATGACCGATGCAAGCATTGGTACAATCGTAAGCGCAACAAAAAGTGATGCAAATAGAGAAAAGGCAACAGTAAGAGCGAGTCCCCTCACAAGCTGTCCGGTAAAACCACCGGCAAAGATCATGGGAAGAAATACAGCAACTGTGGTGAGAGTGGATGCCATGATCGCCATACCGACCTGCGAAGCACCGATCTTTGCTGCTTCGAAGCGCTTTATGCCCTTTTCGAGATGGCGATAGATATTCTCGATCACCACGATAGAGTTGTCCACAAGCATGCCGACACCCAGCGCCAGACCTCCAAGTGTCATAATGTTCAGGGTATATTTCGCAAGATAGAGTGGAATGAATGTTGCAATGATAGAGATCGGGATCGCAAGTGATATGATAAGAGTTGGTCGCCAATTTCGCAGGAATAAGAACATGATAAGGATAGCTATAATTCCGCCATAGATAATAGTATTTCCTGTTTTGGAAGTTATTCTGGCTACGATATCTCCCTGATCAAAAATTTCAACAAAATCAATGTTTCCCGGAAGTGTTGTTTGTAGCTTATTGAGTTCGCTTTTAACAAGTTTGGATACCTTCAGCGTGTTCGCACCGGATTCCTTACTTATCCAGAACATAACCGTTGGTTTGCCATTAGTGCGGATATCATAACGCACCTCTTTGAAACCATCTTCGACACGGGCAATGTCCTTCACATAAATAACTTTCCCGCTCTGGCTCACATTGATCGGAGTATTGGCGATCTCATCAGTGGATTTGAATTCTCCAAGTGAACGGATCATAAATTCATCGATGCCTTCATCGACATAACCGGCGCTCATATTGAGATTTTGTGCCAATAAAACCTGCACAACATCATCAATAGAAATGCCGTTCTGCTCTAATTTTACTTTGTCAATAATGACCTGTTTCTGAGGTTCGTCTCCTCCCATCATCATAATGGATGCGACCCCATCGAGATGTTTCAGTCTGGGTTCGACTTCGTCTTCAAGTATTTTTTTCAGCTGAAATGTATTTTCCATGCCGGTTACACCATAATATATAACAGGCATTTCCGCAAGATTGAATTTTACAACCATTGGTCGGTTAGCATCATCAGGAAGATAATCAAGACTCATGTCAATCGCATCTCTGAGATCCTGTGCAGCAAAATCAAGATTGGTGCCCCACACAAATTCGACAAGAATAAGCGAAATGTTCTCCATACTTTCAGATTTGAGATTCTTGATATTCTTAACACCGGCAATTGCTGTTTCCAGCGGCTTGGTGACCACTTCCTCCACATCCTGTGATGATGCTCCGGGATAATAGGTTACAATAGAGATG
>JAKLQR010000225.1 GCA_022013235.1 Thermodesulfovibrionales bacterium
TCCTTCCGGAGCATATGTTCTATAAGACAATACAGGAATGCAAAGAAAGATTCCGGACAAGCCGGAATGACATCTTTGATACCTCGCAGTTCTACTGCGGGGTAGTTCATTTCAGATTACTAAGGATATGGCTCGATTTCTGAAGCAAAATCACGGGTAGTCTCGATGAGGCTGAAGACGAAGCGGAAGCCTCGGCTTTGAATTGTATACAGTCACTGCAGTCACTCAAAGCTATGAACCTTCTCAAAGGGAGTTATTTTGATTCGGAAATTGAGCCATATCCTTATGCCTGAATATTTTGGACAGCAATGATTATTCAGGAAAATATCCTGAATAAAAGGAAGGTTACCGATGCCCCCATCAGGCTTCCGAGGACAACCTCCCATATGGTGTGGGCCTTTGTGACAATCCTGCTCTGTGCGATGAGCACCGCGATAACGAAAGAAAGTATCGATGCGGTGAAATGTTCCGTCAGATAGGTTGTTGCGACCCAGGCTGCAAACGCAAGCGCTGCATGGCCGCTCGGCATCCCTCCCCGGAGGGGAAGGCCTTTCCCGAGATATACCTTGGTGATCACGACAAGAATAACTACAAGAATAAACGCTATGAGGGCAATTTCTTCCTTTGAATGTTTTGCAACAGTTAATCCAGTTTGGAATGAATCCTTCAGATAGGGGAACAGGATGATAAAGCCGATGACCGCAACACCAAAAGCGGTTATGAGCACCGCACCTGCTGCGATATCTTTCGCGATACGCGCCTTCTCGGTTTTTTCAGGTGAGACGATGTCCACGATTACTTCTATGGCAGTATTGAACATTTCCGCGAGGAGTACTGCAATCACAGAGAGGGCGATGATCAGAATTTCAGTCCGTGAAACTCCCAGGACATAACTCAGCAGGAGAACAAACGCTGCGGTTAAAAAATGATACCTGAGATGCCGCTGTGTCTTTGCAGCCTGGAGTATCCCTTCAATCGCACAGTTGGCGCTCCTCAGCCATTGCCTGAACGGCATGGCGTTCTATCCTTCCCTACCCATGAGTTTCGACAGCTCTCTGATCAGCACCGCATTCTCCTTATGCGACTTTACCGCGATATGGAGATAGGTTTCGTCGAGTCCGCGGAAACCGGAGCAATCTCCGACCAGGATGCCCTTTGTTTTTAACCGGACCAAAACCTCCTGCGCGCCATGAATTCTGACAAGGTAGAAATTCGCATCGGAGGGGATAAATTCTATCCCCAGTTTAGTGAATTTTTTTTCGAGAAACTTTTTTTCGCTCCGTACCACAGCGTATGTTTCGTTCTGATATGCCCTGTCTTTCAGGGCAATCGCAGCAGCCCTCTGTGCGAGGGAATTGATTGTCCATGGTTCCCTGCATTTCTCCATCTCCCGTGCAAGCTCTTGTGCGCACACTCCATACCCTATCCTGAGCCCTGCAAGTGCATGGAAATACGTCATGGTCTTCAGGAAAATAAGGTATGGATTCTCTGCGCTATCTGCGAGAACCGATTCACCCGGACAGAAATCCATAAAAGCCTCATCGAGCACAAGATAACATTTGTTTTCTTTTGCCGCTTCTGCGATCTTTCTCACCTCGTCTTTCCTGATCACCCTCCCAGTGGGACTGTTCGGATTGCAAAGGAATGCCATGCAGACAGACTGCGAAGAGTACTGCACATTTGGTGGAGAGGCAACCATACTTTCTATCGCACGGATATAAGTATTTACATCGATCCGGAAACCGTCCGCTTTTTCCATCTGATGATAAGAAATAGCAGCGACTTCTCCCGCATCGGTCTCCTGTAACCTGGAAACAGTTTTTTCATATCCCTGATGTGTCGGCGCCGGGATAAGTACTCTCCGCGGCCTTAATACCCTTATGAGAAGATGGAGAAGTTCTGAACTTCCGTTCCCGCACAGGATCCTTTCGGGATCAATGCCATGATACTGTGACAATCTTTTTCTTAATCGCTTCGCTTCAGGGTCCGGGTATATATTCAGATATTTCAGATGCTGCCGGAGTTCCGCCTTAATCTTCTTCGAAACGCCGAGAGGGTTGACCGGGAAACTGAAATCCATAATTTTTCTCTCCTGCATATGCAATTCCTCAGCAGCACGGTAAATGTTTCCCTCGTTCCCAGGGAGTACGCAGTGTGCGCTTCTTTCTTCTTCCACGTTATACGATGATATCATAGTTATACACATTCCTCTCATCTGCCATACCTTTAATTGTACTATACACAATATGCTCTTCACCAATAAGATGTCCGCCGTGATACACTATCGCTACTATGAGAGAGCGCAATCCGGCACACCATGCCGAACATCTGAAAACAATTTACCGCACGAAAAAACAGGATATTATTGCGCGGTTAGCAGAGTTCGGGAAAATATGGGATACGGGCTCTGACCAGGATATCTTCTGTGAACTCTCATTCTGTATCCTCACCCCTCAGTCAAAAGCAACAGCCTGCTGGGCATCCATAACCAGCCTTTGCCAGGATAACCTTCTCTTCAGGGGAACGCCTGATAAGATCAAGAGGAACCTCCATTGTGTAAGGTTCCATAACAAGAAGGCTGAATATCTTGTGAACGCACGCGACCTCTTTTTGCGCGACGGGACAGTATCAATGAAGCAGGTGCTCGGCGCCTTTTCAGATGCCGTTGCCTGCAGGGAATGGCTGGTGAAAAACATCAAAGGCTTCGGGTACAAGGAGGCGAGCCACTTCCTCAGAAATATCGGGGTGGGCAGTAAAATCGCTATCCTCGACCGTCATATCCTCAGGAATCTTCTGAAACTCGGAGTAATACAGAAGATCCCGGAATCAATAAGCAGGGTACGCTATCTTCAGATAGAAAAAGCTATGCAGGAATTTGCAAAAGAAATCCGGATCCCAATCTCTCACCTTGACCTTCTGCTCTGGTACAAGGAGACCGGGGAAATATTTAAATAGTGTCAGTCCGCATTGCCTGCCCGGATTACGAATAATCCGACCTAGATCGTTACAGTCAATTCGAGCGGTTTGTATCCGAAGAGGAATTTTTTTCTTAATACAGTGAGTTTCATTGTGTCGCCGCGCTGCTTGTCAGACATAAAAATCCTGACGTCATCTATTTCTGCGATCTTCCAGTCATCCAGAGCAATAAGGATATCTCCTTCTTCAATGCCGGCTGCTGCTGCAATACTCCTGGGAACAATCTGATCGATCCTGAGGCCTGTTTCCGTCTTGCTGGCCATGACGCCCAGTTTCATGGCAAGCGGGGGCTCCTGGTGTTCGGCAAAAAGGACAAATTTGCCGGCATCTCTGTCGATGCCTGCGTCATCAGGCACAACCACCGTATACTGTTTTCCGTTGAGACGTTGAGCTCTTTTGGGGATTCCCGATCCGTATATGATATGACCTGCTCCGGCGAGGACGACCATCTGATGTCCGGGATTTTCCCTCATGAATTGAGCGATCGCATGCGCCATAGTCTCGTCCCAGAGTATCTGGGACTGATAAAAGTTTTCAAAGTTTCTGTTCCCGCGGTGCCTGTGATTTTCGAAAATATTTTCGAGCCTCTCCCGGTATTCTCCGTCCGACATGTCCATGCTCCCGGGGACCTCCTTCCGTTCTGAATCACTGAGTGAATCCATCCCTGCCGCAGCCACCTTCTGGACGATTTCCGAACGGATGTTCAACGCTACAAGGGGAATACGTTTTGCCTTCGCATATTCGACTATCTCCCGGTAGTTGTTGTACTCATACTGCCAGCGCTTGTAATACCCGGTTGCCCGCAGGAACTCCCGTTCGTTAAGCGTGCCGTCCAGGTACTCATCAATGGACTTCTGGAAAACCTGCTGGAACATCTCCATCCCAATCGCAAATTTCCTGCCCTTTTCATGCAGATACCGGATGACCCTGAGTTGTCCTTTATGGTCCTCGTAACTGGTATGCCGTTCTCCCAGATAAATGACCGGGACATGAAGCAGTGAAGGCAGAATATCCTTAAGCCTCTCAGCTTTTTGCGGCTGGAAAACCAGGACAGGCTCGTCGAGACTGTATACAATACCGCTTTCCGAATCCTCTGTTTTTTTCTCCCGCGCACTTCCTTTCTCAAAATGAACAACCGAATACTCTCCGTAACGGGACATATCCTGTATGAACCGGAGAGAATCATCCTCCGGGCCGCCGGACGCCACTGCAATGACTTTGTCCGGGTTGAGAGGATTCTTTTGCACAGACAGGCTTGAACCTGACTTTGGTTTCTGAACACCACCGAAAAGACGCCGGAGTACAGGGCTGTCATGCCCCAGCACAAGGAGAGACGATGTTCTGATATCTTCATCTTTAATATCCTGATCTTCCTTTATCACGAATCCGGCCTTTGCGAGAGCATCTGCTGTTTTCCTGGAGCGCTGCCGCTCGTCACGGGACATTACAAAGATCCTTTTCTCGCTGCCGAGGAGTGTAGCAATGACTGGAGGAAATTCCTCCGGAGCTATCTCCCTCATCACTTCATACTCAGCGTCAAAGGTTATCTCAACAGGAGTGTCTTTCACCGGAATCTCAAAGTGCTCCAGTTCTTTCTGCAGTGTCAGGACTTCGCTTTTTTCCCCGCTTTCCGTGGTTATCCTGACCGGAAGTGTCAGCCGGTAGGGCTCCCCCTGCTGTCTGAGATCGAATGTCACTGTAGGCACGCCTTTCTTCATAACCACTCTAAGTTCGCTCACCTCAACCGATGGCACTCCTTTTCTCGTAATCCACTGGTGGAAAAACCATGACAGGTCATCTCCCGAAATCTGTTCGAATACCGCCCTGATATTTTCCCATGAGAGCTCCTGAAATTTGCGCTCCTGCGCAATTGTCTGTAACGCCGGGTAAAAAATATCCTTTCCTGTTAGTTTTTCAAGCATAGAGAAGAACATCGATCCTTTGCCATACCCTGTTGCTCCGGCTGCAAGATCAACGGCTCCCCGATAATCTTTCAGGGCATATTCCCTGACTGGATCGACATAACTTCTGTAGTTGATGAGGATCTGCTTTCTGTAGTTCCTGCCCTTCCCTCTTTGCTCCTCTGCTCTCTGGTCCGCAAGATACGCAGTCAATCCATCAGCCCAGTTGCCCTGTCCGGCTTCAACATAAATGCTGCCGCCAAACCATTGGCGCAGGATAACACGTCTGAAGGACGAATCCGCAAGAAAGGAGAAAGGGAACTGCTCCCTGCCGATCACGGCAACGGTCGGCGCTGTATAGCCTGCCGACTGAAACCCCTCGACAACAGAGAGTCTTTTATAGGGGTACGGGGCGAGCAATTTTCCATATTCATCAAGATATTTCTTTGCATATCCAATATATGACTGAGCAAGGTATGTATTTTCGGGAAAGGAATAGGAATGGATATTCACCCCTTTCCAGGTTTCTTTTTTCTCTCTGTAATGCCCTGCGGTCAGAGATATCTGCTGTGCGGGATAAGGGAAAATGAAAGAATATTCGGTGTCCTTTCCCTTTTTCGATACGATGACTTCCTCGGCTGAAGAGATTGCGAGAAACCCGTCCGGTACTGTTGCATGGAGGCGATAGTGAGCCAGAGATCTGACTTTGGGATACCAGCGATTTGCAAGCACTATGCCGGTAGAACGAACAGTATTATAGGGGATGGCATTCACGAAATTCTCTGCAGCCTCTCCCTTGAAAACCGCTTCAAATTCGATCTCCAGCACTCCCTTGCCCTCGAACGCAAATACTCCGTCTTTTCCCTGAACCTCAACCGGCTTGCCGTTCACCCTTGCCGAAAGAATTTTCAGATCACCCGGAAAAATGTCCGTCTTTGTCTGCGTCGGGAATGTAATTCTCGCAGAACCTTTCAGGAGATTGTTGCCTGTGTCGAACGATACGGTTAAATCGTACTGAGGCAACAGTTCGTCTGCTTCGGCATGCCCTGAGAGAAAAAAAGTGATGAGAAAGGCAACTGCGATAAGGAGTTTTGTGATACTCATTTATAAAAGTATAACACGTTTAGGGAACCCCGTTCAGAATTCAGCGGATTGACAGAATAGCTGAATACGGTAACCACCAGATGGGAAGCGATACTGAACCTTGCAAAAAAATCCTGAGATCAGGAAATGTTGGCTCCCGGGGCGACACTCTCAGCAAAACTTTTTGGGGTATAATTTCGGGTACTTAACCCAAACAGTGCAGGCCGAGGGCAAACGATGAGAATACCATCAAGGAACTGAAAGAGGATTTTGCGCTCGGCGGGTTCTCGATGAAATATTTCTACTCAACGGAGGCGGCAA
>JAKLQR010000226.1 GCA_022013235.1 Thermodesulfovibrionales bacterium
ATCCTTTCCATATGACCCGGCCTCTCTTCTAAAGCATGGCGTGTATGCAGTGTAATAAATCGGCAGGTCCTGCTCGTTCAGGATTTCATTCCTGTGGTTGTTCGTTACAGGCACTTCGGCGGTGGGAATGAGAAAAAATTCAGGATCTGCGATCCTGAAGAGCTCCTGTTCGAATTTCGGCAGCTGCCCTGTGCCTGTCATGCTCTCCCGGTTGACGAGAATGGGAGGGAAAACCTCTTTGTATCCTTTGGATGTATTCAGATCGAGCATGAAATTCATGAGTGCGCGTTCCAGTTTTGCCCCCATCCCCTTCATCAGGGAGAACCGTGCCCCGGCAATTTTTGCCCCCCGGTCAAAATCAATTATATCGAGCATCTCGCCGATATCCCAGTGGTTCAAAGGTTCGAAATCGAACTGCCGTGGTTCACCCCATCTCCTCACTTCGACATTTTCCGCTTCACCCTTTCCGGGAGGCACCGACTCATGGGGGATATTGGGGAGGTTTAAGAGAAATGCACCCGTTTTCTCTTCCAGTGTTTTAATCTGGTCATCGAGTGCCTTTATCTGATCGGCAACGCTCTTCATCGCTTCGATTTGTGGCGTTGCATCCCTTTTCCGGGACTTCAGTTTCGCTATCTCTTCCGACACGACATTCCTTTTATTCCTGAGTTCTTCCGATTCCCTCTGGAATGCCAACCGTTTCTCCTCGATCTGAAGGAATTCATCAATCGCTACAGGGTAATGTCTGTCGTCGAGATATTTTTTTATCAGCTCAATATTTTCCCTCACAAATCTCGCATCAAGCATCCGCGCTTCTCCTTTCGATACTCTGCGCTTGCAATCAGTGGGTTCAGGGAAGAGCGTCTATCCCTGCTATTTCCACCAGTTTGTCTTTTGAAGAAATCCCTTTTATTACAGTAATGGCAGATTTCCTGATCCGGAATTCTTCTGAAAGGATTTCTCTGAGTTCTTCATTCGCCGAACCGTCAACAGGCGGCGCATGGACTTTTACTTTCAGGGTACCTGCAGTGAGGCCGGTAATACCTCTGCGCGATGATCTGGGCTCCACCCTGACTTTTATCGTGATACCCTTTTTCGATTTTGTGAACGGAATTTTCATGAAACGGCCCGACCAGCATTTTTCACTGAGTTTTTATGATAAGCGGACTGATATCCCCTTTGCCCTGAGATACTCCTTTGCCTCTTTGACTGTATATTCCCTGTAATGGAATATGGAAGCGGCGAGCACCGCATCTGCTTTGCCCTCCGCAAGGGCATCGTAGAGATGTTCAAGGGTGCCGGCCCCGCCTGAAGCTATCACAGGGATCGATACCGCCTCTGATATCTCCCTGGTCAGCTCAATATCGTATCCGTTTTTCGTACCGTCTTTGTCCATGCTGGTGAGCATGAACTCGCCTGCTCCGAGTTCTTCCATCTTTCTGGCCCATTGAACGGCATCTATGCGCTTCATCGTCCTCCCGCCGTGAGTCGAAATCGCCCACGTGAATGGATTCCGCGGCGGCATTCTGAGACATACCTCCTGTAAATCTTTCTCATCAAACCAGTCTTCGCCCGTCGCATCAAACTGTGTGCCAGGAACCCTTTTCGCATCGATTGCGACGACGATACATTGACTTCCGAATTTTTCTGCCGCCCTGCGCACAAAATACGGGTCTTTCACTGCGGATGTGTTGATCGAAACCTTATCACACCCCGCTTTCAGGAGATCCCTTATGTCATCAAGCGTCTTGATGCCGCCTCCAACGGTCAGTGGCATAAACACATCCTCCGCGGTCTTCCTGACGACGTCAAGGATGATGTTTCTCTTTTCGTGCGAAGCGGTTATGTCGAGGAATATAAGCTCGTCAGCGCCCTGCTCATCGTAAAACCGCGCGTTCTGGACCGGGTCGCCTGCATCGCGCAGGTTCAAGAAACTCACCCCTTTGACGACCCGTCCGTCCTTCACATCGAGACAGGGGATGATTCTTTTCGCTAACATTGCCGCTGCGAAACCATTGCAAGCGCTTCTTTAAGGTCCAATTTCCCGGAATAGAGTGCCTTGCCTGTAATCGCTCCCCATAGATTCTTTATCTGCATGAGATGCCTGATATCCTCGAGGGACGAAACCCCTCCCGATGCAATAACCGGTATTTTCACGCTCTCGACAAGCCCTTGCGTTGCGGTGACATTCGGTCCGGTGAGCATACCGTCCCTGCTTATGTCGGTATAGATAATGCCGGCGACCCCGACCATTTCGAGCCCTCTGGCCATTTCCACGGCTTCGATTGTCGTGACCTCCTCCCAGCCGCGGATAGCAACCTTCCCGTCTTTTGCGTCGATTCCGACAAGAATCCTGCCCGGATATCGTTTACACGCTTCCGTCAAAAGCTCCGGTTCTTCTATCGCTGCGGTGCCGAGAATGACCCTCTCAATCCCTGCCGAGATAAGATTTCCGATGTTCTCGGTGTTCCTGATGCCGCCCCCGACCTGAAGCGCAATGTTTACTGTCTTCCTGATTTTTATGATTATATCGAGATTCATCTGTTTGCCGGAAAATGCTCCGTCAAGGTCAACGATATGGAGCAGCTTTGCTCCGTATGACTGCCATTGCCGCGCAATACCGGAAGGATTGCCCGAATACACCGTCACGGCGTCTTTCTTCCCCTGAAGAAGCCTCACACACTGGCCGTCTTTTAAATCTATTGCTGGAATCACGAGCATGAATTAATATAACATAAAGAAAATGAGAAATTATAAGCATAAGCCCGGATGGATCGCCCTTTCATTTCTCGTCCTGATCTGTATCATCCGTTTCTCTCTGCCTTCTCAGGCTTCTTATGTTGCTCCATTCAGGGTCCCTGAAAAATTCGTATATGACCTGACATGGACCGGCATCAAAGCAGGCACCGCCTCTCTCGAATCAGTGAATGACGGGGATAAGGTGAGAATCATCTCTACCGCCAGGTCAGCAGACTGGATTTCGGTCTTTTATACTGTTGAAGACAGGATTGAGAGCACTCTGTTCAGGGAACCTGAACAGACGGGGATCGGTCACCCGCACAGTTACCGAATAAAAATACGCGAGGGAAGGCATCGCCGGGATAAGGAGGTTGTCTTTGACCGGACTGCGAACAGGGCTACCTATATTGATCATCTGAAAAAAGAACGAAAAGAGTATACCCTTCCTGATCCGGTTTTTGACCCGATATCAAGTTTTTTCCATGTGCGTCTTCTCAGGCTGGTTGTCGGAGAGCCTGTCTATGTGACCATCTTCGACAGCAAAAAGGTCTGGAATGTGGAAGTCCAGGTCCTGAGGAAGGAGAAGGTTTCCCTCCCGGTCGGCACATTCGATACCATCGTAATAAAGCCGGTACTGCAGTCAGAGGGCATCTTCTTCAGGAAGGGTGAAATCTTCATCTGGCTTACCGATGATGCAAAACACATCCCGGTAAAACTTCAGACAAAAGTCGCTGTGGGAAGCATTACCGCCACCCTGGTTCAGGGAACTTATTAAATAATCCCCCCAATCGTTTATACTAGGAACAATCATGGGCGCCGTTAAGCGGATACGCAACCTGACGAGACCATACTGGCCGCGGATTTTAGGGGGCATCGCCTTCGGACTCCTGGTCTCCGGCATCACCGCTGCAATAGCCTGGGCAGTCAAACCGGCGCTGGATGAAGTGCTTGTCGGAAAAAAATATGAATATCTCACATTCCTCCCGCTCGGCATCGTAGTGCTCTTTTCGGCAAAAGGGTTTTTCAGCTTCTGTCAGGCATATCTGATGAGGTCTGCAGCAATGAAACTGGTGCGGGAGACCCGGAATACGCTCTATCACCATATCCTCCGTCTTCCAATAGGATATTTCCACAAGGAATCATCGGGGGTAATCATATCGCGGATAATCAACGACGTAGAGAGTCTCAACGGTCTGGTCTCGGACTTTCTTAAGACGTTCATTGTAGAAATACCGACGGTGGTATTTCTCCTCGGCGTAGCTTTTTACCGCAGATGGGATCTGACCCTGCTGAGTCTGCTCCTTTTGCCTTTCATCGCATACAGCACAAGAAAATTCGGGAAAGGCATCAAGAGAAAGAGAAAGGAAGCGCAGAGAAAACTTTCTTTCCTTACCCAGAGAATCGGGGAAACAATTTTCGGCGCGAGAATTATCAAGGTCTTCAACCGGGAAGAAACTCTGGAGGAAAAATTTCAGAACGATAACAAAAAATATTACCGTGAATTCATGAGGGTAGTCAGACTCAAGGAGTTCACCAGACTTGTCATAGATGTAGCTACGGGACTGGGGATTGCCGGCGTACTCTGGTACGGGAGCGCCCTCATCATTCAGGGGTCTATGACTACCGGTGTGTTCGCTTCTGTGCTCGTGGCGATTTATATGATGTTTTCGCCGGTAAAAAAAATAGGGGAAGCATACACAGGGATCCAGGAATCCAGAGCTTCACTCGAGAGGATAGACACCCTGCTTATGGCGGAACATGAAGAAAAGGGTGAAATCAGCGTGGAGAGATTCAGAGAATCCATCCGGTTCGAACAGGTTTCTTTTTCTTTCCCCGGAACCACCACACAGGTTCTGCGGGAGGTGAATCTGGAGATCAGGGCGGGGGAAGTAATCGCGATAGTCGGAAGGAGCGGTGTCGGGAAATCAACCCTTGTGGATTTAATCCCCAAATTCTACCTCCCTACGAGCGGAAGGGTGATGATAGACGGAACCGATATCCGCAGGATCAATATACATTCTCTTCGGTACCTGATCGGAATTGTGAGTCAGGATATCATTCTCTTCAATGATTCATTACGGGAGAACATAGGTTTTGGCAATCCTGGTGCATCGGAACAGGATATTATCGAGGCCGCCAGAATGGCGTATGCCGACGAATTCATCCGGGAATTGCCGGAACAATATAACACTATTATTGGAGACAGGGGGCTGAAGTTGTCCGGCGGACAGAGACAAAGAATAGCCATAGCGCGGGCGATTCTGAAAAACTCTCCTATCCTGATCCTTGACGAGGCTACCTCCTCGCTCGATTCAGTCTCGGAAGCACTGGTGCAGAAGGCCCTCGACGAACTAATGCAAGGCCGGACAACCATAGTCATCGCTCACCGGCTTTCGACGGTGAAAAATGCTGACAGGATATTGATTGTCGAACAAGGGAGCATAGTCGATACAGGCAGGCATGAAGAGCTCATCAGCAAGAATTCAACATACAGAGCACTGTATCATGCGTTCTCGTAACAGGAACTTGTATTCTATTCCCTTGCCTTGCTGTAAGGAGGATGTCTGTGGAAAGAGAAAAAGTCTCGGTAACAATCATAACGTACAATGAGGAGGATAATATCCGGGCCTGTCTCGATAGCATCTCGTGGGCAGATGAAATCGTTGTTGTTGACTCCGGCAGCAACGATAAGACTGCCAAAATATGTAAAGAATATACTGAACAGGTATTTTTTAATGCATGGGAGGGAATGAAGGAGCAGAAGGAATTTGCGGTAAACAAGGCTACCCATACCTGGATCCTCAGCCTAGATGCAGATGAGCGGGTGACCGAAGACCTGAGGCATTGCATCCTGAAAGAACTACAAAATCCTGAGCACGACGGGTATCGTTTCCCGAGACAAAATTATTTTCTTGGCAAATGGCTGAAACATGGAGGATGGTATCCCGACCATGTTCTGCGGTTATTCAGGAAGGATAAAGGGTATTTCGGGGGGATCAACCCGCATGACAAGGTTATTATAGAAAACGGGTCAGTGGCGAAC
>JAKLQR010000227.1 GCA_022013235.1 Thermodesulfovibrionales bacterium
CCGTGTGCGGTACGCCTTTTATCTGATTGCATTCTTTGTAGCATTGTCCCGGGTTTATGTGGGTGTGCATTACCCTTCTGATATCGTTGCAGGGGCATTGTTCGGTGCAGGAATATCTTTGTCAGTAATACGGCTCTACCGGTGGTCATCGCTGAGGTTCAGAGAAAGACCCTCCACAACGATTCTGTATCTTTCTCTTTTTGTGATCAGTCTTTTCCGTATTTATTATATCCTCCACGCCCCTCTTGACCTGAGCCCGGACGAAGCCCACTACTGGGAATGGTCACGCAGGCTGGACATCAGCTACTACTCAAAAGGACCGATGATCGCCTATCTGATATTCATCGGCACCCAAATTTTTGGAGATCAGGTGATAGGGATCAGAATTATGGCCGTCGTTTTTTCTCTGCTCAGCAGCATATTCCTCTATCTGATCGGGAAAAGACTCTACGACGAGAAGGCCGGGGTTATGTCTGCGGTAATATTCCAGATCATCCCCCTTTTTTCGACCTTCGGAGTAATCTTTACCATAGATTCTCCGTTCATTTTTTTCTGGATAGTATCGCTCTATCTCTTCACGAGAGCTGCTGACATAGGCAGTTCCCTCAACCACCCTGAGCAGACAGGGTACGGGGACAGTCCAGGAAAAGAGCGGGGAGGGGAAGTCCTCTCCTGGATACTTCTTGGCTTTGCTATTGGTCTCGGTCTTCTCACGAAATACACCATGGCATTCTTTGTGCTCTCCGGCTTTCTGTATCTTCTCTCCTCCCGCGAAAAGCGAGGGCTTTTGCTCACCGGGGGACCTCATCTCGCATGGATTGTCAGCCTCGTCGTCTTCAGTCCTGTAATTCTATGGAACATGAATCATGACTGGGTTACCATCAGACATACTGCAGGCCAGGCGCATGTGTCAGAGGGATTTCAGATATCCATCGACAGTTTCTTCGAGTTCCTGGGTTCACAGTTCGGCGTGATTACGCCTCTTCTGCTGGTCTTCATGTCCGTCGCCTTGTGGAAGCTCAGAAAAACCCTTGCCGGTGGTTTCCTCCTCTGGTTTTCTCTTCCGGTTGTCGCCTTTTTTCTTCTGAAAAGTCTTCAGGCAAAAGTCCAGGCGAACTGGGCCCTTCCGGGATTTATCACGGGGGTTATCGCGTTTTCTGCATATTCGTTGCAAGGGCTCCATTCATGGGGGAGAGTCAGAAAAATCCTGCTGTATGTATCGATTGTCCTGGCATTTGCAGTGACCGCGGTGGCACATTATCCCTCTGTGCTCGGTCTGCCGGTGGATCTCGACCCCACGGCGAGGCTCAGGGGCTGGAAGGAGCTGGGAGCCGAGGTCACAAATATCCATGAGCAGATGTCCTCATCACATCCTGTGTTTATCTTCTCTGACAGATATCAGATTGCGAGCGAACTTGCATTCTATGTCCGGGGCAATCCTGTTACCTACTGTGTGAATCTCAACCGGAGGATGAACCAGTACGACCTGTGGCCGGGATTCAGCAATCTTCTCGGGTATGATGCGATCTTTGTAAGGCAAGATGATGCTGCACTGCCTGAAAAAATTGCCTCGGCATTCAGCAGAGTTGAGAAAAAGGTTTTTACCGCTTATACTAAACAACGGGTAAAAATCAGGGACTATTCCCTATATCTGTGTTATGATTTCAAAGGACTGCAGAAGGAGAAACCCGGGAGATTTTGATGACACTTTCAGTTGTGATACCTGTGTACAATGAAGAGGAGAACGTACAGATGCTCCATGAGCAGCTGAAACGTGTCCTTGACACCTTAAATACGGAATATGAAATTATCCTGGTTGATGACGGAAGTTCCGACAGGACGCTTTCTTTGCTCGAAGAGATTCAGCGGCAGGATAACAATGTGATGGTCCTCAGCCTGAGACGAAATTTTGGACAGACCGCGGCGTTTGCTGCAGGGTTTGATTTTGCACAGGGAGATGTCGTGGTAACTATGGACGGGGATCTGCAGAATGACCCGTCTGACATACCGAAACTCATTGAGTTGATCAAAGACAATGACCTGGTGAGCGGGTGGAGAAAGAAGAGGAAGGACCCTTTTCTCTCGAGAAGGCTCCCCTCTATTCTCGCGAACTGGCTGATCAGTAATGTCACCGGCGTTAAACTCCATGATTACGGATGTTCGCTCAAAGCATACCGTAGGGAAGTCATCAAGAACCTGAAGTTGTATGGAGAAATGCACAGATTTATCCCGGCAGTTGCAAGCTGGTACGGAGTCAGGATAGCTGAAGTCGAGACTACGCATCATCCACGGCTGCACGGGAAATCGAAGTATGGCATCTCCCGTACAGTGAAGGTGGTGCTCGACCTCATCACGGTGAAGTTTCTCCAGAGTGTTTCAACAAAGCCTATTCAGTTCTTCGGACCGGTCGGCGTCCTGAGCGGTTTTCTCGGGTTCCTCATCCTGTTCTATCTGACGTTTGATAAATTATTCTTTGGTCATGATATCGGGGGGAGACCGCTGCTTCTTCTTGGCGCCCTTTTGATTATTGTCGGCATACAGCTTATCGGCATGGGCCTCCTTGGAGAGATGCTCGTGAGGGTTTACCACGAAAGTCAGAGAAAACCCATTTATGTGATTAAGAAGATCCTTGGCCCTGAAAGCAAATAAAGCAGCGTTTCTCATACTGAAAATCTGCATCAGCTCCGGACTTCTCTACCTCGTTCTCTCAAAAACCGGTCTTGATCAAGTATTTCTTGTATTAAGAAATCTCAGCCCGGCAGCTTTTTTCTCGGCAATAGCTCTTTATCTCTTTGCCCAGTTCATATCCACCGTGCGCTGGAAACTTCTCCTCCCCGGAGAGATGAAAATGCGGAAACTGTTTTCGCTCTATATGATCGGGTCGTTCTTCAACACCTTTCTTCCTGGACTGGTTGGAGGAGATGCGGTGAAAGGCTATTATCTCTATCAGGCTACCGGGAAAGGGACCCTCGCATTTGCCTCTGTTTTTATGGACAGGTATCTCGGCTTATTTGTAATGATCGTTATAAGCGCACTGGCTTTTCCTTTCGGCTATCCGTATTTCCAGGGGTCCGAGATTGTGTGGCTCCTCCCTGCCGCTGTGGTATCTTTTTTTATCGCCAGCGTTCTCATCTTCGGTCTTCGCCTTGGCAACAGGATACCGATGCTCTCGGCATTTTATTCCTCTTTTCACGCATACCGGCACCAGAAGAATACTATGGCACACGCACTGCTCATATCTGTTGTTGTACAATTTTCCGGCTTTCTTGCTGTCTATGTCCTTGCCCTTGGTATTGGGCAGAACATCCCCTTTCTTTCGCTTCTCGTATTTCTTCCCCTCGTCATTCTTTTTACCATGCTCCCTATCTCGATCTCCGGGCTTGGGGTCAGGGAAGGGGCTTTTATACTCTTTTTTGGACTCATTGGC
>JAKLQR010000228.1 GCA_022013235.1 Thermodesulfovibrionales bacterium
GACATTCCTATTATGGCACGGATACTCGCGATCGTCGACTCTTTTGATGCTATGGTATCGGTGCGTCCTTATCGCGACCGCAGGTCCGTGCAAACCGCAATAGAAACGATGAAGGAGGAAAGGTATTACGGCCAGTGGGATTCTGAACTGATCGGATATTTCTTCGACATGATGACCCCGCTGACAGCAAAGGGTTATAGGTAGATGCTTAGATTAGCAATCGCAGGCGGCAATATAGGCGCCAGTGCCCTCATCTCCCTCCTCAGGGGGGACGCGAATACAGAACTGACCGGACTCTACGAAAAGAAGCTGGACTCTCCCGGAGTCATCCTTGCACGAAAGTGGAACATCCCTGTCTTTGAGGATATTCAGTCGCTCATCGGTTCCGGTCCGGAAATGGTTATCAATGTCGCGGGCAACCCCAAACTGAGCGAGGAAATACGTTCTGCCTCGGCATATAAAATAGAAGTCATTGAAGGCGTAGGCGCCCGGTTCCTCTGGGAGATTATCGAAAAACAGAAACGGGCGAGGATTGAAGCTGCCAAAACGATAGAGAACCAGAAAACTATTCTCGGGGTAATGTCAGAACTGGGTAAACGTGAAATTCTCAATGACCTCATGCAGCTCGTTCTGGAAAAAGCCCTCGAAATAGCCGATGCCCCCGCAGGCAGCCTGGTTATCCGCGAAAATGACGAAATGAAACTCATTGCCTCTAAGGGCCTGAGCCGGCGCTTTACCGAGAACAAAACATGGAGCATCATATCCGGCGGACTTACGGATGCAATTCTCCGGAGTACAGACATCCTTGCAATCCCGGACACCCTGAAAGTTGATCTTACGAGAAACAATCCGGCCCTAATCAGTGAAAAAATACGGTCGCTGCTTGCCTGTCCTGTTGTGCTCAGGGAAAAAGTTGCCGGTATCCTCTATATAGATGACTTTAAACCGCGCCAGTTCTCCGCGAGACAGCAGGCCTCTCTCAGTCTCCTTACTACTTTAGCAGGTATTTGCATTGACAGATTCAGCCTGATCAAAAAAATCGAGGACCTGAATCTCGAAACACTTAAATTAATAGAAACCACGACAGATCTGGTCTTCATAACCGACATCTCCGGCCAGATCAGTCTCTGCAATAACCAGGCTGTTGAATCGCTCGGATACCCGGTGGATGAGTTGACTGCGCGGTCGATGCAATCTCTCATGACCGACAATCTCTGGACATCGATTCAGAAAGAACTCGACAACAACGCTCTCCTCAAGGGAGCTCAAGCCACCCTGCAGGGCGCAGGCGGGAAAACAATCACTGCAATACTCAACGCACTCATCATAAATGACTCTGAAGG
Organism: Thermodesulfovibrionales bacterium; assembly: GCA_022013235.1. GTDB lineage: Bacteria > Nitrospirota > Thermodesulfovibrionia > Thermodesulfovibrionales > SM23-35 > JAKLQR01. Next base: position 1,344 of record JAKLQR010000228.1, read on the forward strand.
CGCTCCTCTCGGCCTTGTCTTCATGTTCAGGAGTCTGGAAGAAGAGAAGAATCTTGAAAAGGTTATCGATGAGAACAACCGGGTAATCGAAGATCTGAGAAAAAACCTTGAGAAAAAGGTCATTGCGCGGACTGGAGAACTCGAAAAAATTAACCGGGAACTTGAATACGCAAACCAGCTGAAAGGCAGGTTTATTTCGAATATGAGCCATGAATTGAGAACGCCGCTGAATTCCATCCTCGGCTTTTCCGATATCCTTCTCGACAGGACCTTTGGTGATCTTACCGAAAACCAGGACCGGTATATCAGGAACATCTATTCCTCAGGGAAACATCTTCTTGAACTCATCAACAATGTTCTGGACATAGCTAAGATCGAGGCAGGCAAATATGAGATGGTATATGAGACCTTTCCTGTCGACGATATAATCAGTGAAGTTATGGGCGTCATGAAACCGCTCGCCGAAAATAAGTTTATCGAGATCTTTGTCTCGATGGGAGAAGGGGTAACAACCGTCACCGCTGATAAAGTCAAGATGAAACAGATCCTGTACAATCTCCTCTCGAATGCGATAAAATTTACCCCCGACGGCGGGGTGGTAAGGTTAACCGTATCCGAGGAAAAGAGTCCGGACAAATGTTTTCCCGGCGGAGCTCCGGACATCACATGTATTCAGGTTTCTGTTCAGGACACCGGGATCGGGATAGGACCCGAAGACGTGGATAGGATTTTTGACGAATTCGAACAGGCCAGTGCGGTCTTCTCAAAGAAATACGGCGGAGCAGGCCTTGGCCTCGCCCTCACCAAAAAACTCGTCGAACTGCATGGCGGCTCCATCCTTGTCGAGAGCAATCTCGGTGAAGGAAGCACGTTCACGTTCTGGATACCTGTTTCGACGCCGGTTGCCGGGGCAGTCCCTGCCGAGCACATAGAAGCGGTAAGCCTGAATTTCCCCTGGATGAAAGCAGAGGCACCCCTTCTTCTTGTCGTTGAGGACGATCTCTCCACTGCAGAACTCCTGACGCTCCATCTCACCCAGTCAGGATATAAAGTTGCCCACGCATTCAATGGTGAAGAAGCGATTGAGAAAGCAAAAAAACTCTTGCCCTTTGCCATAACTCTCGATATTCTCATCCCGAAAAAAGACGGCTGGGAGGTTCTCCAGGAACTGAAAAGTAATCCTGTAACCGCTGAGATACCGGTTATTATCCATTCAATTGTTGATAACAAAGACCTGGCTTTTGCACTCGGCGCGACCGATTATCTCCTGAAGCCGCTTGATAAGGAAGCCCTTTTTGCAAAACTCGAGGAACTGACAATTACAAAAGGGAAAAAAGTATTGCCATCCTCTCTCTTGATCATAGAATCAGAGGATGAGATCACCAACTATTTCAAGCACATCTTCGAGCCGCAGGGTTTTCTCATATATACCGCAGCGACGGGGCAGAGAGGGATCGAACTCTCAATGGCATTGCGGCCCGCCGTTATCCTGCTCGATTTCTCCATGCCTGACATGCTCGGTTTTGATGTGATCAACAAGATCAAGGAAAATCCGTCGACAAAAGACATCCCGATCTTCATCCTTACCGAAAGAGACCTTTCTGTGGAAGACAGAATCGCCCTCGTCGGGAAGATCGAGAGGATCGTGCAGAAATATGCCTTCGATACCAAAGAGCTCATCAATCATATCAAGGAACTGGAGATCCTTTATCCCCGGAGGGCTGGTCTCATAGACGACCTTACCGGCGTCTTCAGCCACCGTTATTTCCAGATCCGGCTTGCCCAGGAAGTGGAAAGGGCGACACGGTACAAAATACCGCTGAACCTTCTCCTTCTCGATCTCGATTATTTCGATCAGTATGCAAAAAGCCATGGAGAATTCTACGGGAACATGACGCTGAAGAAAGTCGCTGAACTCCTTACGAAAAATATCAGGGGTTCAGACGTTGTTGTGCGCTACGGAGGGGACTCCTTTGCCATATTGCTGCCGAATACCGTCATTGCGGCTGCCCTTTCCATGGGGAACCGGTTCAATGCGATAATAAAAAACTATCCCTTCATTTATGAGGATTCACAGCCAAAAGGCCATGTCACTGCGAGCATCGGCCTCACCTTCCTCGACGGCCAGCCGACCGAAGAATTTATCTTATGCGCTGAAAAGGCCCTTGCACGCGCGTTCAGTAAAGGGGGGGACAGGGTTGAGGTCTACTCAAAGGAGCAGTATGAGAGAGAAGAGGTCGAGCAGTATTGATTCTTTTTATGATATCTTCGAAAGCCCTATAGGCTTCCTCTATCTTCTTTTCCATGAAAAAACTTTACGGGGAATCTCTTTCAGAAAGCCTGTTGAAATAATCCGCAGGGGCAGTGCCCCCCCGCTCATAAAAAAAGAGCTCCGGGAATATTTTGACAATGGAATCCACGAATTCACTCAGCCGATACTCCTCATGAAGGGCACTGAATTTGAAAAAACCGTATGGCTTGCCCTGAAAGAAATCCCCTATGGCGAGACAAAGACATACAAATGGCTGTCCGAAAAGATCGACAAACCCGCGGCTTCCAGGGCAGTTGGACAGGCCCTCAGCAAGAACCCCCTGCCTATCGTCCTACCCTGCCATCGGGTCATAGAATCCGACGGCTCCCTTGGGGGATATTCCGCAGGCACAAATATCAAGAGACGGCTCCTTGATATCGAATATTATAAGACCCTCGCGAAAAAGCAGTAACTCGGATTATTCATTAGTTTTAGGATAGTGAAAACACAATTCTTGGGTGAAAACAAGAATTAAGCAATAATACTATATAGTTTTACACGCAAACCTCTAAATCTGCTTTTCTTAACTGCAAAATATGTGAAGGAAAAAGCAAGAAATGTGCAGTAATTTATCTTGACAAATAGTTAGCAATAGCTAAAATAGGATTAAGTCTTCTTCATGAAGACAAGTCAGAAGCCACCGAAAGGGTAAAGCCCGGGAAACCGGACGACACAAAGCCACCTGCCCTGAGCAGAGTCGAGGGGCAGAGGGGTTGTCAAAGTGTGTGTGCTAACGACCAGTTAATGATACCAAGGAAATAGGGTGACACTCCAAAGTTTGGTTTAGCGAAAGGAGTGTCTTGGATATAATGCTTTGCGAGGTCAGGGAACATAGTCTATAGTAAGGAAAAGGAAAAGGAGGTTTCTATGAAGAAGATCTTTGCATTGTTAACGATCATCACTTTTCTCGTGGCGGGAACGGCATTCGCTGGCGGAAAGGAGAAGGAGCCGCCGCCAAAATCGGATATAGAGATTCAGGTACTTCAGCCAGCACCGGATAGTGAAGTCATTCTGGATGAAGTGTTGCTTATCAAGTCGAAGCATGAGCAAGGCGATCTGATCAAATGGGAATATAATGTTCCACATGATGAGTCGGAAGCTGACATTGAGGTTATAGTAGACCGTGAGAAGGGCACATACAAGGCAACTAAAGGACCTGTTTCGGAAGAAGTCAAATCTCGCGCTGGCGATCTGCCGCCTGAAATGATGGAACGGTTCAGAGAGTTGTACCGGCAGAGAGAGTGTGAGCAGGAGCAATTGAATCAGAAGGCTCCTGAGAAGCTGAATCAGATCGAAGATATAGGAAGCCCTAGAGCAGCACATACAGGATATCATTCAAGTGGTGCAAAAGTTGTAGATGGTGAATACGCGCAGTATGCAGCTGTAATTACAAAGGACCTGGTAGGGGTCGATTTAGCTCAGACGACACAATGGCTGCATTGGTACGGCATGGGTTGGAATCAGGGGTATCGTAGCGTGTGGACCTGGCCAGCACAGCCTTCATGGATTGGGACTTGGTGGTATGTAGGGGGCACCACTGACTATCCCATTACCAACGGCTCGTCTTATTGCACGAGCCGTTGGTATGCATGGTACTATAATTACGATTGGTTAAGAAACAATTTGCGTACAACTGCAACTCACAATATCTATATCTATGGGTACTGGTCGGGTGGTTTTAAGATTGAAGGCACTTCGGCTCATGCAGGTGAGAGCTACGGTTTGCTCCGTTACAATGTCATTCATTGGTTCTGGCCCGAATGCATGACTTGCCCTCCCCCTATATAAAATACTCTAACCTAAGTAAAACTTTCCCTGACCTTGCATTTAGAGCAGTACGACAGTTACCCATATTCATTTCTCTTAAAAAAGCCATTATATCAAGCAGACTTCTACTCCTCTTGCTCCATTACATTCTCAAACTGCGTGAACTTCTTTTCTGGCCTGCGGCGCTTTCTATAAGACTGAGCAAGAGATTCTCGGTACCACTCCCCGATATCTCATCACCGAGAGGTTATACTTTCTATTAACCTGGCAAGCAAATAGAGCAATAATATGATATAATAGCTGCATGGAAAAGATAGACGCACGGACACTGAATCAGGAAGCACAGTATCAAATACGCAGACAGGTAATAAAGCTCCGAACCCGAGGCATGAAGTACAAGGATATCGAAGAGGTAGTAGGGATAATGAAGACCCATGCCTGCAAGATATTCAAGCGGTATGAACGTGCTGGATCAGGAGCAATTGCCAAAGGACAAAGGGGAAGGCGTCCGGGGGAGCAACTGACGTTACAGGAGGAACAGGCAGCTGCTATACAGAGGCTGATAATAGACAAGACCCCCGATCAACTGAAGATGTCCTTTGCCCTATGGACGCGGCAAGCAGTACAGCAATTGATCAAGCAGAAATATGCCATAGCAATGCCGATACGGACCGTAGGGGAATATCTGAAACGGTGGGGTTTTACAGCACAGAGGCCTGTAAAGCAGGCATATGAGCAGAATCCGAAGGCTGTGAACAAGTGGCTGACAGAAGAATATCCCTGTATAGCACAGCAGGTGAAAGAAGCGGGTGGTGAGATTCACTGGTGTGATGAAACCGGGGTACGGAACGATGAAAATTCTGCACGAGGGTATGCACC